>DBTO01000249.1:2539-3593 GCA_002307095.1 Sulfurospirillum sp. UBA1314 | reverse complement strand
CTACGCCATCAATTTATCAGCAACAGCTTTAGCACGTAAAAGAGAGAGTGATTTGTTGTATTCTTTATCGTCTGCGCTATCGCTGTGACCGATGCTGATGACTTCAACGATGCTATTTTCTCGAATCAATCGAGCCACCATCTTCAACTCATCAAGCTGTTTTGCCTCCAAAATGGCACTGTCAAAACTAAAAAAGAAGAGGTAACTTTGAGGTTTTTGCGGTAAGGCGCCCAACACTTCCGCATACTTTAGATGAACACTCTCTTCGGTCTCAAGCTTGGATGTAATCTCTTTTTTTTGAGAAATATCTAAAGCTTCATAGGCTTTGTTTATCGTGCGTACATTGCCTTTATTATCAGCAACGGAGATGGTACCCACTTTGCCTTCATCTTCGGGCAACAGGGTTATTTGAACATCTTTAGTAGCACAGCCTGAAAATAAAACGGCTCCCAAACAGAGTCCTAAAAGCGCTAAGCGTCTCATTCTTTTGCCTCCGCTACAAAATAAGTTCCCCGAATACCAATGGTCGCCGTTTTTGCTTTGAGCTCCATCGCGTCAGGACTGATCTTAGGAATGAGCCCCGTTTTGCACGCCATAATCCCTTTGAACAGATTGCTTTTAAATTTAACATTTTTATTTTCAGGCTCAAAAAGGTACTCATCAACCAAAAATTCAGCATTGGAACCAATCGAAATTAAGGTATTGTCTTCAAAAACAAGACCAATCGTGCTGTTTGGAGCGGTTTTAATGAAATCTTTTTCAAAAATTTTATCACCCTGTTTCAAGCTCACCGTTGTGTGATTGTCATGCGTCACCGTGACATCGCCGTGAACCGATTTGACAAGAGCCACAGAGGGCGAAGCTAAGAGTAACAGAGGCGTTATAAAGAACCACATACCCAATGCAAAAGATTTTTTCATATTTATCCCCTTAATTTTGGCGCGATACTGCTTATCTAGTGCACTCATTTTATTATCATTTGGATTATTTTGATCTAAAGAATGACATTATCGTGAGAAATTGATGTTCTTGTATAAAAATTGTAACGATTTAC
>DBTO01000249.1:0-2158 GCA_002307095.1 Sulfurospirillum sp. UBA1314 | reverse complement strand
CCTGAACGCTTTGATGCTTGCAGAGCAACAAGCGTTTGTTTGCCCAAACGTTTCGACCAAAATGGCGCAAGCCCTGCATGAATTGAGCCCGTAACAGGGTCTTCCACGCCACCATTGGCAGGCCAAAAGTAGCGCGAAACAAAGTCATACGCAACACTAGGAGCGCTCACCACCACATCAAAAGGTGCGAGTGTTGTCAGTTTTTCAAGATCGGGCACGACATTTTTGACATCGTCCTCATTTTCATACACCGCGAAATAAGCTTGTTGGTTTTTGTGAAATTCAAGAGGCGCAATGGAAAGCCCCGTTCTTAAAGCTTCTGGAACATCGGTCACACGCTCAGGTTCACGGTTGGGGAAACTCATCTCAATCAACCCATTTTCAAGCGCATTCACCTCAATCTGCCCCACCGCTTTCGCCCAAAACGTGATGCAAAACGGATGCCCCAAATGGTTAAAAATCACATACGCACTCGCCAACGTCGCATGCCCACAAAAGTCGATCTCTTTAAGCGGAGAAAACCAACGAATCTCAAAAACACCCTCATGATTTTTAACAAAAAATGCCGTCTCAGAAAGGTTGTTTTCAGACGCAATGCTTTGCATTATGGATTCGGATAGCCAACTATCAAGTGGCACCACCGCGGCTTGATTGCCTTTAAACAGTGTGTCGGTGAAGGCATCTATGATGTAGATGGGGAGTTGGGTTGGGGTCATGGTTTATCCTTTATCAATAATTCTCTTTAACTTTTGAGTACAAACATTTTTCTTCAAACTCTTTATTGGATTTGTACTCCAATAATCCCCAAATGTTCTCTGAATAAAATTCAAGATAGGTTCTACCATTATAAATAATAGGTGAAATTTCATGTGGAATTCTAATAGATTTTCTAATTGTTGTTAGTTGCAACATTGAATCCTTAGCCCATGATTCTGGGATAGTGGCATTAACTTCTTTTTTTAACTCTGCCCTGATGGAATTGCAATGTTCAACCAATTCTTTAGTAGACATATACAATATTGATAAATTTTCAAAATTAGTATTAATATTATTAATATCTTTGTTAAAAATGTAAATATACGTATATGGGGATCTACCTTCTTCTTGAGAATCTACGTAAATAGTCTCTAAGGTTCCATCATTATTAATATCTACCATTGATTTAGTTAAAGAACTATCATATAAACAAGATCTGAACTCTCTATCTGGATTTAGGGCTTTTGTTTGCCAATCATCATTAATAAAAGCTTGACATAAAGGATTGTCAAAACCATACTCTAAGATTTTGCTTCCAACAGGGATCTTTTTCCCCGTGACAGGGTATTCAATATTATCTCTATCAACGTTAATTGTTTTACATGTAAAAGCTTCTGTATCAATTTCCAAGGAAGCAAAGTTTCCTGTTGTATTATATTCACATATTTCAACCACATCGTCTTGAATCTTGATTGACTTCAAAGATGATTGGGCAAGGCAAGTAGGAATATAAACATATTGGGAAAGAATTTTCTTTTTATCCACCCAAAGGCTTAACCAACTAGCAGGAGAACCCCCACATTGTCCGTAAGGAAAGGCTTTATCTGCACTTATCTTTAGCCGCACTTCTCTTCCATTAGGGAAAACGCATTCACCAGCTTTGTAGATTTTCAGAGTAGTTAAATTCAAATCATCATTTTGAAATATTTTTTCCTTAAATGCGTAATCGCTGTCACTAGGGCTATCATTCCATTGATCAACATTTTCTAACTCAACTTTTTTTTCAGTTGGATTACATGTCATTTGGATGTAGTTGTAATACTCATCTGCAAGCAAAGTGCTACTAAAAAATTGCGTTAAAAACAATAGAACCACAATAAAAACTTTTCTCATGTTCCACCTTTTAGCGAAGTATTTATATCTTATAAATTCTATAAAAATTACAACAATATGTCTGTTTCTTTGGCTTATATTCGATGTCAAAAGCATCTAGGTTAATGGTGATTTACTTTTTACATGTAAAAATATTTTTATCTAAATAACTCCGAATGCGAACCAAGACGTATAAGATTGAGTGTTTGGTCATTAATCATGTAGATAACCAACAAATCACCACTGATATGAAACTCTCTAAACCCTGACCAATTGCCTTCTAGCGCATGATCTAAGGCTTCGGGAGGTA
>DBTO01000017.1 GCA_002307095.1 Sulfurospirillum sp. UBA1314 | reverse complement strand
AATCCATACCCAATAATTTATCATTTGCATTCAAAAGTGCCGCATACACCGCGCCATTGGCTTGGCTACCCGAGTGGGGTTGTACATTGGCATAGGTGCATCCAAAAATCTCACACAGTCTGTCAATGGCAAGTTGCTCGATCTCATCGGCACATTCACAACCATTGTAATACCGCTTTTGTGGGTAACCTTCGGCATATTTATTGGTAAAAATACTTCCCGTTGCTTCCATAACCGCACGCGAGGTAAAATTCTCACTCGCGATCATCTCAAGATGCGTAGCTTGTCTCTCAAACTCATTTTGCAAAATTTTAAAAACAGCATCATCGGCTGTGACTAAACGATCATTGTTAATAAAACTCATCTGATCTCCTTTTGGGTTGATGGAAGATAGTTTAGCCATAAATGTTCTTTCACTCAATCCAAAAATTGCCAACTTCTTTCCATCAGAGCAATTTTTGGATTGTTCTATTTTTACGATTCCATTACAATGATGCAACGCGTTGAGATTTTGAAGATGATAGTTAGGCTGTAATCTTTACATGTAAAGATTATCAAACGATTTTAGATTAACATTCAGATTATTCTTATTATACTTTGGTGTTAATAACTCTATCAAGGAGAAATGTATGATTCCTCTTAATGAACTCTTTTTATTCGCTGGAGCTGCGCTACTGATGGTCTTAACACCTGGTCCAAATATGATTTATTTGATCTCGCGATCTATCGCTCAGGGGTATAAAGCGGGCATCATCTCACTATTGGGTGTAATCGCGGGCTTTCTCATCCACATGTTTGCGGCGGCAGTTGGTTTAACGGCGCTGTTTCTTGCAATCCCTCTTGCCTACGAAATCCTTAAATGGGCGGGTGCGCTGTACTTACTTTGGTTGGCATGGCAAGCTGTCCGACCGGGTGCTCGATCACCCTTTGAAGCGAGAAATCTTCCATTTGATCCACCCGCTAAACTCTTTTTGATGGGATTTCTCACCAATTTGCTAAATCCTAAAATTGCAGTGTTCTATCTCGCCATTCTGCCACAATTTATTTCGACACAATACGGCTCCGTCTTTTCTCAGAGCATTGTGCTTGGGTTGCTACAAATTGCCATAAGCTTTTCAATCAATCTTCTCATTACACTCTCAGCGGCTGGTATCGCCTCTTGGTTTTCCCAAAATCCAACATGGCTCGCTATTCAACGCTATTTCATGGGCTTCGTATTAGTCACATTAGCCGCTCGCCTTGCGCTTGAGCAACGACGAAATACATAATCCTCTAAACCAAAAGGGCAACGAGGGCTAAACTTTTAACGTTTTGCCCTCTCCCTTTTCTTTACATGTAAAAACTTTTTGAGTCTGCCTATCATTTTAAGCTTTCTCTAATTTGAGTTGTTTTAATATATGAGCAATTGTTCATATGAGCATTTGTACATCAATTTAGAGGAGGAACCGATGAGCGATGAATTTTGCAGTTGCGACATTGTGCATGAAAATGTCATCGAAATGGTCAGAAAAAAGATGCCTCAAGAGGAGAAGCTTTACGACCTAGCTGAGCTCTTTAAAGTCTTTGGTGACACCACACGCGTGAAGATCATCTCAGCGCTTTTTGAAGCGGAGATGTGTGTTTGCGACATCGCAGAACTCCTACACATGACCCAGTCTGCCATCTCGCATCAACTCCGTGTTTTGCGTCAAGCGAGGCTTGTCAAACACCGTAAAGAGGGAAAAGTCGTCTTTTATTCACTCGATGACGAACACATCAAAACCATTTTCAACCAAGGCTTAGAACACATTTTAGAACCACGAGGATTTGAGTATGCAATTTCATGAGACCGCACCCCAAACCTGCGACGCGACAACGGGAAGTTGTTGTGCAAGGTGTAAACCCGCCGTTCCACAAGATTTTCATCACGAGCACGAAGAGCATGACCAGCATCATGGCTTAAGCGATTCGAGTCTAATAGAAATGGTTAAGTCGTGGCATTTTGTCACGTTTTGCATCGGCGCGGTGCTCTTCATCTGCGCTATTGTGATGGATGAGAGCAATCCACTCATGTTTTGGACCTATCTGATCAGCTTTTTCCTCGTCGGTGGCGAAATCCTCTATATGGCGGTCACCAACCTTTTTAAAGGGCATGTTTTTGACGAAAACTTTTTGATGGGACTTGCAACCGTTGGAGCGTTTAGCATCGGTCAGTACCCTGAAGGCGTTGCGGTTATGCTTTTCTTCCGCGTCGGTGAATTTTTCCAAGACTTAGCGGTCGATCGTTCACGCAAATCCATCACCAAACTCATGGACATCAGACCCGATTTTGCCAACCTGCAAAGTGAGACAGGCGAGCAAAAAGTCAACCCAAGTGATGTTGCACTGGGAAGTCGCATTATCGTCAGACCGGGAGAAAAAATCCCACTCGATGGCGTCATTTTAGAGGGTCGCTCGACACTGGATACCTCCGCACTTACGGGCGAATCTTTGCCTAAAGAGGTTGCAGTAGGACACGATGTGCTCTCTGGAACCATCAATAAAACAGGTGTAATTGTCATTGAAACGACCAAACTTTTCTCAGAGTCCACGGTTTCTAAAATCTTAGACCTTGTGCAAAATGCAGGCGCTAAAAAAGCTAAAACCGAGCAATTTATCACCACGTTTGCCAAATACTATACGCCCATTGTCGTCATTTCAGCCGCCCTACTCGCGTTTGTGCCACCACTTTTGATGCAAGACGCGCTTCTCAGTGACTGGTTTAGACGCTCCCTTGTTTTCCTTGTTGTCTCATGCCCATGCGCATTGGTCGTTTCCATTCCGCTGAGCTTTTTTGGAGGCATCGGAGGGGCATCTAAAAATGGTATTTTGGTCAAAGGTGGCAACTTCCTTGAAGCGCTTAATGGCGTCGATACGGTCGTTTTTGATAAAACAGGAACCCTCACAAAAGGCATTTTCAGCGTGACGTCTATCACCGCGCTACACGGTTACAGTGAAGTGGATGTCTTGCGGCTTGCGGCTCTGGCTGAGATGCACTCAAGCCACCCTATCGCACTTTCCATCAAACGCGCGTACATAGAGCCGTTGGAAGCCGTTGTGAGCAACTATGAGGAGCTTGCAGGCTATGGCGTCAAAGCGACGATAGAAGGCAAAACCGTTCTTGCAGGCAACGATAAACTTCTTCTTGAGCATGCCATCACTCATGAGCGACTCGACACGCCCGACACCGTCGTTTATGTCGTGGTTGAGGGCATCTTAGCAGGCTACCTCATCATCGCCGATACACCCAAAGTTGATAGCAAACAAGCTATTTTGGCGCTCAAAGCGCTTGGTATCAAAGACATCGTGATGCTCACAGGGGACAATAAAGCCTCCGCTGAAAAAGTAGCCCTTGCGCTTGGCATCACCCATGTTGAAGCAGAGCTTTTACCGCATCAAAAAGTCGAAAAACTAGAAGAGATTATGGCGCGCAAAACGGGCAAAGGCAAAACCGTCTTTGTCGGTGATGGCATCAACGATGCGCCCGTCCTTGCACGCGCAGACATCGGCATCGCGATGGGCGGCGTGGGCTCAGACGCGGCGATTGAAGCGGCAGACATTGTCATCATGACCGACGAGATCAGCAAAGTTGCCACCGCTCTTAAAATCGCCCATAAAACCCACGCCATCGTCTGGCAAAACATCATCTTTGCACTGGGTGTTAAAGGGATCATTTTGATCATGGGCGCGATGGGAA
>DBTO01000226.1 GCA_002307095.1 Sulfurospirillum sp. UBA1314 | reverse complement strand
ATCACGGCAATATTTCTAAACTCTTGCAAAAAATTCTCCTCGTAAACTTTGACTTTTACATCTTATAAAACGTACGTGATTGGTGTAGTTTGATGAAGTAAATATGCTTCATTATACCACATTCTTACTAAAATTAAAATATCCTTACATGTAAGCCATTTTGGAGCCAATTTTTCAAAGTTGGAATGAGTATTGCTTGTTAAAAGCGTGGCATTATCTCTCATTGAACATAGTATGAAAAATGAGATAGCATTTCTGTCACAAAAGGTAAGCTTTAGCGCCCTCGTGGCTAGCGTAGTTTTTTAAGCTTAGCTTGAAAAACGTTATTAAAACATAATAAGGCAATGGCGATGCAAAATATTCTCTCCTTAGTGCAAACAACCAGCTCACAACCCGTGGCTACTGTATCGACAGAAGCGATGAAAAGTGAGAGTGGTACGAGCTCTTTTTCAGAGAGTTTTTTTTCAATGATTCTTGGACAGTACGCACAAACAGAAGAAAAAACGACCTCCAGTAGTACTCTTCCCGTAACCACACAAGAGGAAGATACATCCGATCTTTCAACGACGGAAGGCGACTCTAAAAGTATTGATGAGCACCTGTTGGAAGATCTTTTAAGTGTTGTCAGCACACTGCAACAAGACCCAACTGCAACCGTTTTCCCAACACTGAACGCCTCCTCAAGCCTTGAAAAACTGGTGGCAAGCGAAACCACACGCCAAGAGTTTGCAAACGTTAAAAGTGTTAGTGATTTGATGGATTTATCGCAAAAATACAACCTTGGATTGGAGAAAATGTCCATCTCTACAGAAAGTGCGCAAAGCCTTCAAACCAAGTTTCCAACCCTAGATCAAAATAACTTTTTTGACGATCTTCAAACAGCGCTTAATACGACCAAAACTGACACAAGTTCGACACCAACGACATCCAATGTGATCAATTTTTTAGATAAACAACCAACGCAAAATGTAACGCAAACACCTTCCATATTAAGCGAGCTGATTTCTAAAGATATCAGTACCACAGAGACTCAAACGCTGAGCACACAAACCGATGCACTGAGTGAGGAAAAACCTCTGATAGTAAATGAAAAACAACAAAATGCACAAGCCTTTCAAAAAGAGACAACAGAAGTAACCAATAAACCGCTTGAGGTCATTGTTCAAAAAGTCGCCAGCACCAACGAAACGAAAAAAGCACAAACACTGGTGCAAACAGACGCTACGATCGATGATGAACCTGTGCAAACCGTTACCACAACGCGTATAAATGACATTAAAGTCGAAGATGCCACTGCACAACAAGACGAAAGCATCGATACGGTTTTAAAAACCATTAAAACCGATAAAATTTCGGATGAAGCGTCTGAAGATGAGCTCATACAAACTCAAAAAATAGTCCGTCATGACGAAGATGACACTAAAACGACCGATTCGGATGATTCGCAATCAACGATTGATGTCAAAAATGATCTCAAAACAACCAACATTAAACAAGAGGTAACAACCAAAACAACGACTACAACCAAAGAGAGTCTCAATCAATTTGCAAGTGATTTACAGGAAAAAATTGAGGCGTATAAACCCCCTATTATGAAAGTAGAACTCTCCTTGAGCCCTAAAAGTTTAGGCGATGTCGATGTCACACTTTTAACCAGAGGTAATAATTTACATGTAAACATTTCATCCTCAGCAACAACGATGAATCTTTTTACGCAAAATCAAGATGATGTTAAAAGTGCCCTGATTAATATGGGATTTACAAACCTAGAGATGAACTTTAGCGATCAAAGTAACAAAGAACAAGCACAAAAACAAAAAAACAGTAGTGGAAACGCCGATGAGTTGACCACGGAACAAACGGGGGAAGAGACAACACTCCTAGAGATTGTCATTCCTCAATACGTCTAAACTAAAAAAGGATCTATTATGGCAACCGGATATGAAAATCTTATCTCAGGATCAACGAGTACAAGCAGTACAACAACAAGTTCAACCACATCCAGTTCATCTTCATCTTTAAGCAATGATGATTTTTTGCAACTTTTACTAACAGAGCTTCAGCATCAAGATCCGACTGATCCAATGGACAGTGATAAAATTTTAACACAAACCTCACAGCTTGCGACCCTAGAAGCTTCTGAAAACACAACAACAGCCCTTGAAAATCTCTCCTCTCAATTGGCATCATCCACTGCCTTTAATGCGGTTTCCACCATCGGTAAAATGGCAAGTTTGGGCTCAAATTATATTCCTTATTCCGGTACCGCTGTAACCTATGAGATGTATTTTCCAACAGCAATCACCGATGGTACATTAACCATTAAAGATACCAGCGGCAATACCATTCGAACTATTGACCTAGGCGATACCGCCGCAGGTGAGAGTGGTGTTGTGTCACTCACTTGGGATGGTAAAGATAATAGTGGTGATCTTGTAGAAGATGGAAACTACGCTATTTCGGCGACCTATACCGATAGCACAGGTACTTCAAAAACGACTATGGTTGGAGTCTATCCTGTAGAGTCTGTCTATTACAATGATGGGGAAACCTATCTGAAATTGGGTTCACAGTACTATCCTATAGATCAAGTTGCTGAATATTATGAACTCACTGATTCGTAAAAGGTAATTCCATGAACAGCGCTCTATACAATGGTCTTTCTGGCCTCAAAAGTAACCAGTTTTATATGGACGTCATTGGCAATAACATTGCCAATGTGAGTACCAACGGTTTTAAAAGTAGTACTGCCGAAATTTCATCACTCTTTTCCAGTGTGCTTTCAAGTACCTCTACTTCATCCAATGATATAGGTATGGGTGCATCAAGCCAAACGACGGCACTCAATCTTACCCAAGGATCACTTGAAACAACCGACAATACCTTTGATCTTGCACTTGAAGACGAGGGATGGTTTGGTGTTGTGAGTAGTGACGGATCGACGTATTATACGCGTGCAGGAAGTTTTTCGGTTGATGCCAGTGGAAACCTTGTCGATGGCGATGGAAATTATCTCTTGACAACGCTTGGCAATAACATTACCGCAACAACACTGGATGCAGCTACACTTGAAGGCTTTGGCATAACAGACTCTACCTCTACGCTTCAAGCCTATTCCATTACTCAGCTCGATAATGTGGATCTAGGAAGCATTTCGAGTCAAAGTAAAGTTACGTTGCCTACGATACTCTACTACCCACCTGTTGCGACCTCTGAAGCTTCGTATGGCGCCAATCTTGACCCTACTATCACCGTGGATACCGTTAGTTTGGATTTAAATGCTGCTGACTACCCTGCAACCGTTACCCCCTCTACTACGAATACCGTAACGCTCAGTGGCACGGTTTCCAATACCACCGCAGCTCTTGATCCACAAGAGGGAGATACGGTCATTGTCACCTTAACCGATGCGGATGGTCTTACCCAAACGATTAGTACCAAATTGGATGCAAATTTGGCATGGAATATCTCCGATTACAGCGTGAGCGGCCTGAATACAACCAGTGACTTAACCGTCTCTTCGGCTGTACTTCAAACATCACAAGAAGTCGCAAACGAAGATCATCATACGATGACGATTATTGGACCCGATGGCGATAAAGACACATTAGATATGACATTTACCAAAGTAGTGCCCCAAGGAACCACAGGAACCACATGGAACGCTTCTGTTAAAATTTACAGTTACTACGAAGATTATGATAGTACCAAAACATACGATACTTCAAAATATTATGTTGATGAAACTGCCAAAAAAGTGTATGAAATTGTAGATTCACAAACAGGACAACTAACATTTGGCACGTCAGGTGAACTTACAAGCAACACCATTCCAACCCTCAATAATGGAGGAACCACATTAACCCTTGATTTGGGAACTGTTGGAACCTATGATGGCATGATTTCAAGTACGAGCATTGAAAAATCGAATGTTGCTGATTATAATGGTTCTCTTGAAGGGTATTTAAAAAGCTATGCTGTCGATGAAAACGGCAATATTGTTGCCAGTTTTAGCAATGGTGAAAGTTCTGCTATTGCAAAAATTGCTGTCTACCACTTTCAAAATGATCAAGGCTTAACCCAAGTTTCTTCCACACTTTTTGCCGAGTCTGCCAACAGTGGTAAAGCTATTTTTTACACCGATGCCAATGGCAATAATATTGCTGGTACATCAATTGCCAGTAGTACATTGGAGACCAGCAACACAGATCTAGCAACGGCGCTTACGGAACTCATTGTCGTTCAAAAAGCATACAGTGCTAGTTCTAAAAGCTTTACCGTAGGCGATGAACTGCTCCAAAATGCCATTAACATGAAATCAAACTAAGTATATGAAAAGTAACAAAGAAGAGAGT
>DBTO01000181.1:1111-2950 GCA_002307095.1 Sulfurospirillum sp. UBA1314 | reverse complement strand
TCGCCATTTTGATGAGCGCATCAAGGTCATCGAGCTTTGGCGTGTTGATGTACTGCTCCAAATTATCCATTAGGGCGTGGATGGTTTGTGGATTTTGCGGTGGCATAAAAACGACTTCGCCGCTCTGTTCATTTTTAAGAACCGTTCCGCTTTGAGAACGCATACCCGCATCATTGCCCTCTAGCACTTTTTGAATCTCGATGATATGTTTTTTGAGCAATAAACGATGCTCTCCAATCAACGAAAACCCCGTATAAAGCGCCTCACGGTAGCGTTGTACCTCTTTGGCTTGTTGGGAGATAGCTGCACTGCTCACACTCGCACGGTACAATTCATCGTGCGTTGTGATGATATTTTCAATCTCCGAAGAGTCTTTGGCTTCTTGCAAAGAGAGGGCATTGATCAAGATGTGCTGATTGGGGATGGAGTTCGCCACGCCTTTGAGTTCGGCTAAAGCACGATTGGCACTGATGACTTTTTTAAGAATCTCTTTTGTCTCTAACTCGATGGTAAGTGGAAGCGGTGCGGGAATGTACTCATCAGCCATGAAACCCCTTTGATATGTGTCATTTTTGTAGCAAATTACCCATGTATAAAAAACATGTGTAATTTTTTCATTATTTTACCTAAGTATTTTGGAAATGGGTCATTTTTTTGATTTTTTACACAAATATCTGTTGCAAAAGTGCTTTTTTAAACTGTTGGATTTGTTCGAGTTGATACCTTACATGTAAGCTGCAGGAAGAGATAAAATCTCCACAGGCTTACACAGAGTGACAGCTACAGAGAAATGAGAGGGCTATGGGGGGATTTTTCACGTAGCGATGTTTATATGTGACCTTTCAGATATTTTTAGTATTTTTGTGAGTTGTGGTATGCTTTTGTTTTTGTAATGAATGGAGGTTGTATGTTGAAGTGGCTATTAAACAATCAAAAAAGTATAGCGATCAGTATATTTGTAACGTTAGTTCTTTTACTTGTTTGGAACTTATGGACGATGATAAATCACCTTGATATGTCATATATGTATACACATAGCCTAGAGAGTAATTCAACTGATTTATCAGACATGGCTCAACAATGGGCTATAAGAGGGCAGATGGGAGATATACTTTCAGGGCATTTCTCAGCTTTAGCATTTTTAGCAGTTGCTTTAAGTGTCTTCCTTCAGAATGAAGCTAATCGGCACATGAAACTAGCATTTGTTCAACAAAGTGAAGCATTAGTACTGCAATCTAAAAGCTTAGAAGCTCAAATTGAAGAACTAAAACAATCAAGAAAAGAGAGTGAAAGGCAAACCGAAGAGTTTTTTATTGCGAACATGAATGTTAAGCTTGATAGATACTATGCAATCTTAGATGAGAAAGTAAAAATCATAAATGAGGATTTACTAGAAAAATACAGGATTGATAGAAAGCACTTTTCCCCTGAGTATAAAGAAGGATTTGAAACATATTCAATAAGAGAAGTACCATTAAGAGAAGTTGTCAGGGTTGTAGAATTTATTTATGATGAGATACAGGCTATTGAGCAACAATATCCAAGTGGTTACATTTTGTTTTTAAAAGAATTAAAACTACGAATGAAAAGTAGCTTGATATTTTCACGTATTTATACTGAGTTTGAAGGCGCAAAAAATAGTAAAGCCTTCTCACTATTAAGAGCGCAGACCTAAAGTCCACCCTTATATTCCTTCGCTAACTCTAAAAGCTCTGTGAGAGCCTCTGCGACGACTTGATTCAATCCTTGAACCTTCTCCATGATTTGCACTGCTTCAGGGTTTGAGGTATCTCTAGGTATTTTCATAGCTGAAAAGAGAGAGCCATATTAAGTAGGATG
>DBTO01000181.1:0-740 GCA_002307095.1 Sulfurospirillum sp. UBA1314 | reverse complement strand
TCACATACCCCCCGCAAAAGGAGAAATATTCTAACCAAGTCAAAGTAAAAAAGAGCTTTATGGAAGGACTATTGGTGCATCTTTTCTCTGTATTGAACTTTGAGCACGGGTGGAGATGGCTTTGATGATTTTTGATAAACGGTTACGCTTCGTGTTGTTGTTTTAGTTTACATGTAAAGAGTGAGATGCGAGCAAAAAAGAGAAAGGCCCAGCTAATCTTTCATCCGTTCTTCAAGCTTTTTTGCCCAAAATGAGATAGGGTAGGTGAGCATGAGATACCCAATGCCAAGGGGTATGTAACTCTCTAAGGTCGAGTACGTGTAAGCATTGACCTCTTGGGCATTCATGGTAAACTCACTGATCGAGATGATGGAAAGCAAGGATGAGTCTTTGATGATGGAGGCAAACTGACCCGTCAGTGGAGGGATAATTCTTTTATAGGCTTGGGGAAAGATAATATAACGATAGGTTTGAAAAGGGGTGAACCCCAGTGATTGTGCGGATTCGTACTGACTTTTGTGGATGCTTCGTAAGCCTGCTCTGATAATCTCACTCACATATGCCCCTGAAAACAGAGCAAGAATCACCGTTCCCACGATGTAGCGATTGTTAAAGCCAAGGTTGTTGGCAAAGACATAAAAAAATATCAAGATTTGCACCAAAAGAGGCGTTCCTCTAATAAGCTCAATATAAAACCGCGAAAAAAACCGCAAAAGAATCACTTTGGAATTTTGCCCATA
>DBTO01000246.1 GCA_002307095.1 Sulfurospirillum sp. UBA1314 | reverse complement strand
ATAGCGTTTATTGAGCGGTTTTATCATAAAAAGATAAAGTGTATATCCGATGCAAAGTGCAAATAGAGTGATAAAGCAGTGTGTACTATCTAACATAGTTTTTCCTTTTTTTGAGTTTGTTATAAAGTAATGTGGTTTAAATCAATAAAACGATCTGTACTAAGCACTTTATATACAATATCATTCGTTTTTGTGCTCATTATGATATATTTCGTGGCGTAATGCCTCAAAGGTTTCATCTATCGTTTCATTTGTTGTATGCTCATGGTATTTAACACGCTCTTCAATAATCTTGCCAATCTCTTGATCTTCTAAATGCTCTTCAATAGTTTTGAGTCGGTAAAATTCTTCTATAGGTAAAAGAGTCATAAGAGGAACTTTGTCTTTATAAAGAATGCCAAAATCACCTTGTTTCACGGCATTCATGAGTCTTATAACCCTCAACATAAAATAGTCTTCTTCCCAATGCACACACTCATATTTCTGCCCACAAAACTCTACTGTTTCAAATACTTTTTCATATGCCTGTTTGCGTTTTTTTGACAAAGAATATATCCAAAAAGCCAGCAGACTTGACACAAGAAGCGGGAACCATTGTGCGATTACGTTTATCATTGTTTCTCCTTCAATAAACACATTTTTAAGGTACGTTTAACAATATCCTTTCTATGATTTTTATAGTAACGTTTGAGTGCCTTATGTATCAAAGTGCATCGACACAGCCCTAAACGTTTTGCGTGCTGTGTTAAAGCCATTCTCTCTTTAAGTGTTAATATCAGTGTTATTTTTTTCATTCGATTTTCCTTAGGTGATTTATAATCACTCTTATTAAGTGTGTATCTATTAAATCAAGAATAGATATTCACTTTTTGTAGTGTTTGAAATATGCTAACCATACTTATTCATTTTTAAAGGAAAGATATTTAAATCTTTGTGTCGTTATTGGATAGCCTTTTATGAATAGGTACTTTGGACTAGGTAGGAGCAAATGTTGTTATTCTTAGTCTTGGATGGATAAGATTGACATGCATACAGATACGCTTTTTCTTGCGATCATCTATAATCCATTGCACATGATGCTCTTTTAAATAAGCATGAACACTTGGTACAAAATCACTATCAGAACTCACTAAAATAAGATGCGTTGCTCCTTGATGCACTTTGATAAGGTTGATGATCTTTTCATCGGCACTCTTTGCATATTGCTCAAAGAGTATAAAACCCTCTTCATACAATCTTTTTTGCTTTTTTAAAGAAATAGGCTGCATAGAGATACCATAAAGCTTCTCTGGGGTAAACATGACTAAATCTTTAATCTTTTCTAAATGATCAAAGCTGATATTCTCTAAATCCCATATTAAAAATGTTCCTATGATAATGGGTTTATTTTTCCACTGCAGTTTAGTTTGAGGGATAAGCATGTATTGCATTTCAAGTTCACTGAGTTTAGGTACTCTAAACCATGCCGTAAAAATATTTTTCATACTTAGCTCTTACCCAAACGGTACAACTCTTTAGCAAGGCTAGCTATGATCTCTTTAGAAAGTCCCAACTCAAGGCTAAGCTCACTTAAAAGCTCTTTTGCCCGAGGAGATAAAGAACCTTCATTCAATGCTTCTTTTTTAGCACTTATTTTTTCTTGCTTTTTTGGTAGCTTAGGACGTTGCATAATGATTCCTTTGAACATCAAGGCAATACTGAGAGCCTGCCTTGAAGATACAAGCACACGCACTGTGCGCTCTTTTATGTAAATGATGATGAGCTCTTAATGAGCGTGGAATTATGGAATAAACAAACATACCGCCCTCCTAAAAGAACTGATTGAACCAACGCTTAAATAAAGCGTATTGGCTAAAATAATCAATCATAAAACTGAGTAGTCCGATTACAATAAAAAAGTACAACATCCCTAACATCTGGGAATTGATATCCTCTGTATAGAGCAGATAAGCTCCCAAAAGTATAAAGAGTCCATAGGCGCGCATCATAAACTCCTCATCCTAGTATGGCTTGATAAAGCCATACAAAAAAAAGAATCACACCGATACCATAGATGAATACTTTAAACATCATTTTGAACTGAAAGCTTTTAGCTGAATAGGTCAATGGAAAAATAAGCAATAACAGCATTGCCAGCAGAACTATAAGTACATATGAATAGTGATTAGTTTGACTCATTGGTGGTCCTTTGGTAAAACAGAAGAGGGTGTATCTAAACCTTTTGGGTCATGAGCTTCACCTGTATTCAAAGATTGACTCTGTGATACCTCTTTTTTCTGTTTATAGGTACGAATAGTCCTAACGAGTTTTTCCATGGCTTTTTCCAAGAGACGCAAGAACACTTGCGCTAAAAAGAATAAAGCTACAATAAGCATAAAATCATGCATATCTAAGTTCAAGGTTTTTACAGCGGTGCTTGAGGCAGCTTGCTCAAAGACTGTTTGGGTCTGATTCTTATCCTGTAATACTGTTGTATTTGCATCTACCTTGTTTGCGGTAGCACTTTGTTTTTCATGGTTTTCTTTTAAGATAATATAACTGGCTGACATACGGTTTTCTCCTTTTTTAGGCACAGCTTTCCTAGGGCTTATGTTTCCTCTTTTTAAAAAGAGGTACGTGATACTATTAACGATGTGTAGATAATAAATCGTTACAATTTAGGTGGTGTTAGAAGAAGATATAACGTTCACCATGATCAACTCCAATGTACCATGACATTCAGTAGCTCTAAACCAGTCACAGCTAAAGCTAAAAAATGTTCTCTTACCATATACTTGTTCTCAATGTTTCTATGCCGCATATGTATTCCTTGTTTTTATTTAGATAGGAACATTATAGAAAAAAAGACAAAGAGAAATCAAGATTTTAGTATGGTTTAAAAAATATTTATATAAAATAAAACATATTTATATAAATACATAAAAGCGAGAAAAAGTCAAGTGAAAACTGCCAACCAAAGAGAAAAACTCAATCAATTGTTTAAACAAGCAGGGCTAAGTAAAAAAGAGTTTGCAACACTTTTAAATATCAATTACCAAAGTGTCAATGCATGGGAATCAACCCAACCCGCTCCTTATTGGGCTTGGAGTTGGTTAGAGAATTATGCTAAGGCTAGGATGTTTGATAAGATGATGGAGCTTGGGAAGATGATGGAAGATAGCTGCGAGAAAGAGTAGGTGGGATGTTAATCTACTCTTCTTTAAATAGCTCCTCAATACTGGCACCAAACAATTTAGAGAGTCTAAACAGATGTGAGAGATTAAAATGCTTTTCATGAACATAGTTTTCCATATTGGCATAAAAACCTGGAGCTTTTTGCTCAATAAAGAGTGCTGCTTCAAGTTGACTCATCTATTTTCTTTACGAAGGCATTTCCCATTCATAGAAATCGTTCTAAAAACGTATCTTCTTCTTTGGTGCCAATATTCGGAATATTTAATATTTTTATCCCTATAGATAATTTTCTATAGAGTGAGTTTGATTATAGTTTTTTTTTAATCTTATACAGAGATACTTACTATAGGAATATATTTAAAACCATATATTGCATAAAAATATTATTATTAGCGTCGATATAAAAAAATATTATCATTTTAATACAAAAAGGGTGGCTATGAAGTGTTGGGAGCATGTCGTTTCATTAAGTATGGCAGTTATGTTAAGTGGTTGTGCATCATCGTATTCTGATAGTGGCACATTTATTCCAAGTCCTAAAGATGTTGGCAATATGTTTGCTAAAAAAGAGACTCCTCAAGATATCATTGCAAAAAGTCAAGATAAAGAGTTGACACAAGCATTTGTGGAGGGCAAAATTGCTAAAGTAACCAGTATCAACGCGTTACCTTATGGATTGTTATTGGAATGTAAACGGTTGTATGAAACCGATAGCTTTATCTATCTTAGCAAATCACGACAATTTTATAGAGATAAAGCACCTGATTTTTTAAAGGATGATATTGCCAAAGCTTACATCGATACCATTCAAAAAAGAGGTCATGGCTATAGCATCTATAACGGTGAGGGTAATCAAGCGCTGCTAAAAGCTTATGTGGGTGGAGCCCTTAAAGAAAACACTAAAACTGAAATCTACATGTACGATTCTGACTTTGCCATTGTTGAATATAACAAATCAGGCGAGAAAGTCAGTGCCTTAATCAGACAAGCACGCATTGAACCAAGCCAATTAGGCTCAACTATGGGCGATAAAGATCCAGCTGTTACCATTCATCAAAACATCTTTGTACTCTTTGAGGGTGAGCTTCAAAAAGTAGCACTGAATTTAAATAATACCACCTTACAAAATAACCTCTATAAGAGTGTTGGACTGGATGCGCCTTCAGCTCCCATAGCCGTTTCTACGACTGCATCCCCATCAGTTACTTCAGATTCGAAAGCTAATAAGATTAAAGAGTTGCATGAGCTCTATAAATCAGGAGCTTTGAGTGAAGATGAATATAACAAAGAAAAAACCAAAATACTCAACAGCGATGTAAAACCAGTTACTTCTAATTCAGTAACATCTTCTCCCATGGAAGCGATGTTAGTGCAAAAGTTTAATCAACAAAACGGTACAAATTTTACTAGCATGAAAGAGATTCAAGAGTATGCCATTACTAAAAAGCAACAACAGCAATAGTTGAGGGTTGTGCATGCATATTAAAAATATAATCATGTTATTAGGAATGATGCTGTTTCTAATCGGTTGTGCCACAAGCACACTTCAAACCCAAGCCAAGATGACACGAACCATCTCTTTAAACCCTGATCAGCTTAAAGAAAAGAGTGTTTATCTCAGAGTCACAGGTACGGAGGCGAGTAAGATTGAATTAGAAGCACCCTTGAAAAAAGCCTTGCAAGAAAGGGGTGTTAGTATTGTGGAAAATGCCGACGATGCAAGGTTCTATTTACATGTAAACACCCTCTTTGCCGATAACCTCAAAGAAGCAGCAAGACTGGATGTGGCACTCTTTGGAGGTGTTGCAGCTGGGGCTATCTCTACCGTGAATCATAGTGGTGGAGATAGCATTCTTATTGGAGTAGGCGTGGCACTTGCCATGGGGGTAGCAGATAGGGCACTAGCGGATGAAACCTATAGAGCAGTCATTAGTGTCAATCTCAAAGAGAGAAGTATGCAAGATGCTAGTTCGCCATGGAGTAATGCTAAAGAGGATGAGACACGTCTCTTTGTGGAAGCTGTTCGTATGGGACTCAATCTTGAAGAGGCTAAACCCATTATGGAAGACAAAGCAGTCTATAAAATTGCAGAAATATTCAAATAATACAGATAGATAAAATCATATAAAGGATCTCAAATGTTCTCAAAATCGTTTTTAGTTTCAGGAAGTTTACTGGCAATATTGATGCTCAGTGGGTGTGGTGGTGCTCCCTATGCAGCAGGACTCAGTCAAGAATTACCTATGCCTAATGATGTGTCCGGTAAAATCTTCTATGTTGAAGGTAAAGAAGCATGGCGTTCGCCTTCTGGTGGATACAATGCTAAAACTAGAAACATCCATATCTTGCAAAATACAGCTGATCTAACTTTGAGTGAAGGGTATCGTTACTTCTCGTTTGAAAGACCAGTGCAGCTCAGTAATTTTGATGGGAGTATGATCAATACAGCCAAAGAGTTTATTGAAAAATGTACACCTTCAGAAGCGCAAGTATTTGATGTAGGGAATGCCCGCTGTGGACTAAATGGAACAGCTATGAAAGCAAGTGTCCTCTTTGTTGCATTTAAAGAAGCTCCTAAAACGATTCTCTCTTATGATGCTAAGGAAGTCAAAGCCTACTTACAAGAGAATAAGCTTTACCGTGAGGATGGTTACGAAATCAATGAAGAGGCAGTTACAAAACTCTTCCCAAAACAACAACAGATACCAAAAAAGAAATAAAGGTTTAACAAGTATTAACTTCTCATTGAGGTGCGGTTTAGTCTATGAGTCTATACTTTCACTTGTAAGACATACACCTCCTTTTTGTGAATAACCAACCAATTTTTCATACAAAACGCTCGAATTGCCAGGTTCGAGCGTTTCTTTTTTTCCAACCTTCCCAAATCTTTCCTTTCTCATCATAAATTTCTCTTAATGTGTATTAATCTTTGCTATAATCGAAGGAAATAATACAAAGAAGCACCGTGAAACTGATTCATTTTTCGGACACGCATTTAGGCTTTAACGATTTAGA
>DBTO01000029.1 GCA_002307095.1 Sulfurospirillum sp. UBA1314 | reverse complement strand
CTTCCAAACGTCCACACGTTGGGCATGAGATGATGTTTAAACCTTCCGCTTCCACGCCACTGTCTTTTAAAATAGCGCGCCCTACTTTGATCTCCTCTTCAAGCTCTCCCGTGATGGAAACTCTCAACGTATCGCCGATGCCATCGAGTAAAAGTGACCCTAGTGCGATGGAAGATTTAATCGTTGAGTGAAACAGTGTGCCCGCTTCCGTAACGCCAAGATGGAATGGGTACTCCACCAAAGGGCGCAGCATGCGGTACGCTTCTACAGTGCGCTCGACATCACTGGCTTTTAGGGAGATTTTCATATTGGTAAAGCCCAAATCTTCAAGGTATTTGATGTTATACAGAGCCGACTCCACCATGCCTTTCGCCGTAGGACCATACTTCTCATCGAACTCTTTTTCCAAGCTTCCACTGTTCACACCAATGCGAATCGGGATATTACGCTCGTTGCACGCTTTGACGACCTCTTTAACGCGCTCTTTATTGCCGATGTTGCCTGGATTGATGCGAATACAATCCACCACTTCCGCCGCAATCAGCGCCAAACGGTAGTTAAAGTGAATGTCGGCAACAATCGGCAAAGTGGACTGCTCTTTAATCGCTTTAAGCGCGTGTGCATCGTCATAATCGGGTACGGCCAAACGCACGATGTCAGCTCCTGCAAAATGCAAACGGCGAATTTGCTCTACGGTTGCTTCCACATCGTGTGTTTTTGAAAAGGTCATCGACTGCACGGGAATTTTAGCGGTGCCACCGATGGGCACATTGCCCACAAAAATTTGTTTGGTTGGGTATCGTTTGATCATTTTTAAATCCGACATATAGTTTTAGAAGATTATACAACGAGTAGATTTAAGAACTAATGTTAAAAACGCATCATTCTCATAAAACAAGTTTTATGAAGCTTTAGGGGGTCTCGGGGATGTATCCCTGAGCTTACATAATGGGTTTTACTCATTATGTAAGATAAAAAATACGTTAAGAAAACGAAAGAGGATCTATATCTGCTTCTACATGTAAAAGTTTTACCGCATGTGCTAATTCGAGTAACGCTTTACTGGAGTCACTGCGGGCTAGAAGTTCGTAGCGGTATTTGTTAGCGATTTTGGAGATGTTGGCTTTGCCAAACCCGACCACTTCGACGTGTGGAAAACTTTGCGCGATGAGCACTACTTGATCGATCAATGCTTTGGCTTTTTCATCTTTAATGTGAGCGCTCATAAGCCTCAGCATCTTTTTAAAAGGTGGATAAAGCCCTTTTCGAAACACCAATTCATCCTTCAAAAACTGCTCAAAATCACCCAAATACTGTTTGAAAAAGTCGCTGTTTTTACTCTGAATCAGCACTTCGCCATACCCTTTGCGCCCTGCTCTACCTGCGATTTGAAGCACCAATGCCAGCGTTTTTTCGCGCGATCTAAAATCGCTCATGCCTAAAAGCGCATCCACACCTAAAATGACAGCAAGCCCAACCCCGTGGTAATCATGCCCTTTGCTCAGCATCTGTGTGCCAACCATAATGTCGATCTTATGCTCATTAAAATCGCTCAAAATCTCGGAAAGTTTTTTCTCTGTTCGCACTTCATCGCGGTCAAATTGTTGTACCACATGCTCATGAAAATGCTCTGTTAGTTTTTGGCTCACTTCCGCCGTTCCCATGCGCGTCGCCACGATCTCTTCACACCCGCATTTTGGGCAGACTTTGGGAATCACTTCGGTATAGTTGCAGTAGTGGCATTTCAGCGCGTTCATGTTGTGGTGAATGCTCATGCCCACACTGCAAAACGGACACTCAACATTAGCGCCACATTGTTTACATGTAATGTACTTAAAGTTCGCGCGTGTCGGCAAAAAAACGATGACTTGCTTGTGTGCATTCAGCGCTTTTTGGATCGCTTGGGTCATCTTAAAGCTCAATCCATGCTCGCCATCGTCGTACATAATGTAGCTTTGCGACTCAAAAAAGGTGCCCTTTAGCCTAAAGGTTGGTACTTTGTGAAAGCTAGTAAGAGTCGGCGTTGCAGAGCCTAAAAGCACTTTGCATCCCAATTTTTGCCCAAAAAGAAGTGCTAAATCCTTAGCATTGTAACGAGGACGATTGCCCGATTTGTAACTCTCATCATGCTCTTCATCAACTACGATCAATCCCAAATGTTGCAGCGGCAAGAAAAGTGCGGAGCGCGTTCCTGCGATGATGAAAATTTTGCCCTCTGCAAGATCACTCAGTATCTGCTCTTTTTTCTTTACACTAATCTTTGAGTGCCAAATGGCAACGTGTGTGCCAAAATGGTGCTTCAAACGGTTTTTCATCTGAGGTGTCAACCCAATCTCAGGAAGCAAAAAGATCGCTTGTTTGCCTTCATTGACTGTTTTTTCAAACAGTTTCATATAGATTTCAGTCTTTCCGCTTCCCGTATCGCCAAAAAGCAGTGACGCCCTTTGCGCTTCGATGAAATCATACGCCTTTTGTTGTTCAGTGGAAAGCGTTATGTCTATTGCTATTTTTTCGTTTACATGTAAAGCATTTTGCTCATACGGCACAAAAAGACTCAACGCTTCACCCAAAGAGCAGACATAATATTCTGCGATAAAACGAGCAAGCTCAAGTGTTTTAGGATGGTAAAATGTTTTACATGTAAAAGAGATAGCTTCACACTCAAACTCAGGTTTTTCAACTTCGGCTATGACGACACCTTGAGTGGTTCGTTTGGAAAGGGTAACTTCAACGACAGTCCCTAAACAAAGTGATTGTTCAGACTGATAGGTTAAAGGAGAAAGGGGGGATTTTAAAAGAGCGATATGGTAATAAAACACATTAACTAGCGAGTAAGTTCAGCACAGTAAGTACCTGCTGTGCAGTTAAATATACCTGTATTGGCATCATAGGTGAAAGGATGTGGTTCACCCATTACTCTATAATCATAAGAATTTGCATCTATTTTTACCCAACTACCATCGTGACCAGCTTGTGACATAATGGGATATTCTAATATATTAGAACTATTACCATCGCTATAATTAAAAAGTCGTTGATTATCTATTTCGCCATAATTTGTGACACTATCTAATTTTGCAGGAATAAAAGGTGTTGTACCTTCTAACATATTTTTTGATTTTTGAAGTGCTATGCCACTACGAATGGCAGATACTTGGGATTTACCTTTGACAATCATAGCATCATCACGTGTCACAACAAGTTTTGGAATAGCAACTGCAGCTAAAATCCCTAAAACAACAATAACAAAAATGAGTTCTATCATTGTAAAAGCAGATTTATTTTCAGTATAAGGCAAAATAGCTCCTCTTTGAATCATCAATACACGAAAGGTTGTTCGGGCAAACCGTCAGATTGCCCGAACCGAACAAGTTAAAATTACCAAGTAACGCCAGAACCACCAAAGCTATATGTTTTATTTCCGTCAGTATCTGCAACACCATCAGTAAGAGTGAGTCCCATCAATTTTGATGATGCTGCCGCAATACCTTTACATACGATAGTTGCATTTGCTTTAGCATATATCAGTTGAATTCCATTAGCAGCCCCATTTGCTACTGTTGCAGTTGGTTGAATGGTAATACATCCATCTGCATCTGGGAATTTTACCTGTGTTGCTGTAGCATTCATATCTGCAGCGATATCGCTAAAAGTAGTTACATTAGTCATGTCACTTAATTTTGTGCTTAAAGTACCTTTTGCTGTGTAGTAAGAAGCAATATCATGAACTGCTGTTGCCAAATCTGTCGCAGATCTAGCAATAGTTGCATCATCTCGTGTTGCTGTTAATCTTGGGATAGCCACAGCCGCCAAGATACCTAAAATAACAATGACGAAGATCAATTCGATCATCGTGAAACCTTTTTTCATCGTAACTCCTTGTTGTTTGTTAGCCAATACACTTATTGACCACGTGAAAGCGATTCTATAACAATCTTTTTAAAGCGAGACTTAAATTTCG
>DBTO01000237.1 GCA_002307095.1 Sulfurospirillum sp. UBA1314 | reverse complement strand
TGAGAGTTACACTTAAGTAAAGATGCGCTAAAATAGATCATATATCTAAAAGGAGTCCTCAATTATGGAGTGTAAGCTTGAGTTGAGCGTCTTTCGATTTGACGCTAAAACGGATTTTTTGCCTTATTATAAAAAACATTTTATTACCATCGACCGAAGCCTAAGTGTTAACGATCTTTTGGCGCAGATTAAAGCCGAAGATGTCAGCTTTGACTATCCAAAAGGTGACTTGGCTGCTTTAAAAATTAACACAAAAGCACTTTTTACTAACGTCTCCATAGACGGACTTGTTCACTCCTTTGGAAAATCACTCACCCTAGAGCCACTCTCTACCAAGCGTGTCATCAAAGATATGATCATCAATACGGACGATTTTTACCAACGCTTTGATCTTTTGGATGCGTTCGTGGATGGCAAAGACCGACCGCTTTATGAGCACTACATTATCTACCACTACGCATCAAGCGTGCTTGATTTGCTTGAAAATTATCAAGGCGATGCCTTGTTTGCATTTGCGTATGACATGATTCAAAAACACCCTGAGCGCAAAAAAGAGATTCTTGAAGTTATTGCGAACGATCAAACCGGAATTTTTTTACATGTAAGATTGTGCAAGAAAATTTACCCGTGTGGCGCGGATGTCGAGAAGAAGATCACAGAGCTTAAAAACGACGTGATGAAACACCGACCCTTTGCGAACCCTCTTGTGGAAAAATTTTCACACCACATCGATCTTTTGTAAGGAGAAACCATGAAAAACTATTTTCTTTTTGAATCCCTCGTTGAGCGTGAAAAAACAGCCCCAATGATCACGGCTGCTCGTAAACTCATAGAATTTTTAGGCATCGACGCGACCTCATTTAAAGGGGCAAAAAATGATCTTGGAAGCGAATTTATGGGACTGGATCGTCTTAAATTTTTAGAGCATTATGCCTACAACCTTACCCTTGCCGCGACGGAAAAGCGTGACATTCTCTGCATTGAGCAGAGCTCCTTCATTTGCCATGCACACACCAAAGAGATGCTTTTAAGCGATGACAAACTCCGATTTGAGATCGCTGAACGCTTAGCAAAACAGAATCTTTCTCTTAATGTGGATGTCAATGTTCTTTCATTAGAGCAACTGCTTCTTGAGGAAATTGGTGTGGAAAAGCTAACAAGTTTGGTGAAAAATCCTTTTTCAAACTTCCAAACAGCCCTTTTCTTCGGCTCAAACGCATGTCGTGCCAAAAAATACCGCAAAGAAGAGCTTCTCATACAACTGTTAGATCTGATCAAACTTAAAAGTGTCCAATACGAAAGCACCTATGAAAGTGATGGCTTTGAAGTCTACCCTGCTTCGCCTTTACTTGCAAAAAAACTCGCCGCCAAAACGATGCTGGATATGTTCGATAATGCTGCAGATTTTGTGCTTGTCAGTGATGCCCGAAGCTTTATTATGTTTGATTTTCACCAAAAAGAGCTTGAAAAAGTTGCAGGTCGCGAGATTGGGCTTAGTGTGCTAAGCCTTGCAGAGCTACTCCTCTTAGCCTTTGGAGAGACAAATAAAAAAAGTATCGGACTGGATCAGCATAAAGTCGCGATTACCCTTCTTTAAACACCCCATCATGCAGGAGCAGCACCGTTTGCTCCTTAAATCAATCTAAATCAGACTTATTTTATCCCTTTCTTAAGAGAGCTTTGCGTGAGAATGTAATATCATTTCAAAACTTAATATTAAAAAGGAGTTCTAAATGCCAAAAATCAATCGTTATGTTGATATTGACACTGTTGAGAGAGAAGCAAAAAAAGATTATATCGATAGACACTCTCCGTTTATCACCTGTGCTGCTACGGCAAAACAAAATGCGCCGTTTAAAGTGACCGTAAAAGTCGGTAATGCCTATACGCATCCTGATGATTTTGACCACTATATCGCCAATATTCAGCTCTATACGGGTGATGCGCTTTTAGCACGTGCTGATTTTGTCTCAGGTACGCTTGGTGGACAAGATAAAAAAGGACAAGCAGAAGTTACATTTACCATCGTTCCAACGGGTAAAAAACTGAACCTCGTGGCACAAAGCTACTGCACAAAACACGGTGTTTGGGAAAGTGATCCTGTTGAAGTGAGTGTCGAAGAGTAGATTTTTTAAATAGCTCAGAGCTCTTGCTCTGAGCTATTACGTACTTATTCCGTAGCCTTTAGAAAATCCTCAAGTGACATTTCAAGTTTTTCAATCATGTGTCCACTCAAAAATTTCTCCTCTTTTTTACTAATTTTCTCTTTATCGTTGACCAAATAGCCACCGCTAAGTCCTAACGTTACTTCATTCGCCACCATTCGGTACGTATCGCGATCAAAATCAATTCCTAAGAAGAGATAACTTTTCTCATTTTTAAACGTTTTCAAAAAGGGAGGAAGTGCGTAACCACCCATCGCTTCGGTCAACCAATCGACAAAATCAGCATCGCTGATAATGAAGCTTTTCTCAGGCACCGTACAGCCAAGTGGCTTAAAAAGAATCGGCAACATTGGGCTTAAAAGCTCTTTTTCCACACGCTGATATTCACCCGTCGAAACCGTGTACATGTAAACAAGAAAACGATCATACCCTGCCATAATACGGCTCACACCAGTGATCAAAAAATGGTCCTGATCGGCATAAAGCTTTAAGAGCGAATCGTCCAAATTGAGATCAACCACGTAACGAGGCATTAATGTTTTAAGCCACGTATACACCTCAGGCAAGGGGTAAGGCTTTGCCGTAAAGATATGGTTGGTCATCTGCTCGATAAAGGGTCTTCCTTTGCGCTGTTCCAAACTCATGGCAGCTCTGGAATACTCATACATCAACCGAGGTGACATAGCGCGACCACCGTTCAGTGCTAAGATCATGGAGTCACTATCAAACGGGATCTGCTCACCCTCTTCTGTTTTTGTCTCTTTAAAGACACCCATTCCGAGAAACGGAACTAAACGACCCTCTTTAATCTCTTGTTCAAAATCACTCTTCTTCACTCATGATCCTT
>DBTO01000211.1 GCA_002307095.1 Sulfurospirillum sp. UBA1314 | reverse complement strand
CTATCGCTTCTCTACGATTCGCTGGATCCATTTGGTAGGTTTTACGATCGCCAAAAGAGGGAGCAGATTCAGCCACATCGCGGAATGGCCCATAGTATGCACTGGCAAATTTGGTCGAATAACTCATAATCGGAAGGTTGATAAACCCTTCTCCATCGAGTGCTTCGCGTAACGCTTCGATCATGCCATCAATCATGCCACTTGGAGCGATCATATCCGCCCCTGCGTGCGCATGAACAAGGGCTTGTTTGGCTAGGATTTCGAGGGTTGCGTCGTTGTCAACGCTCTCATGTTCGATGTCTAAAATACCACAATGTCCGTGGTCGGTAAATTCACAAAAACACAAATCGGTGACGACAAGCATATTTGGATACGCCTTTTTAACGGCTTTGATCGCACTCGCGATAATGCCATGCTCGCAGAGCGCATCACTTCCCACGCTGTCTTTCACCTCTGGGATTCCAAATAAAATAATCGAGTTAATGCCAAGTGCTTGCAAGCTTCCACACTCTTTCACAATTTCATCAATACTCATCTGAAAAACGCCCGGCATCGAGCTGATCTCTTTTTTAATGCCTTCGCCGTTTCGTGCAAATAACGGGTAAATAAAATCGTCCATACTCAGTGTTGTTTCGCGAACCAGTGAGCGAAGGGTTGCATTCATTCTTAGTCTTCTAAATCTTTTAAACATTCTTTTGCCTTATCTTGGTTAAAATGGCGAGTGCCTAAATGGTACTCATGTTATAAAAAGTAGTGATTTTAGCATAACTGGATATAAAAGAAAATGAAAATAGAAATTTCCGAGATTGCGAACCTCCCATCACGTTTTGGGACGTTTAAAATCCAATCATTTAAAGAGGGTATTAAAGAGCATTTAGTCGTTTTTAAAGAGCCTTTAGGAGAGATTCCGTTGGTGCGTGTTCACAGCGAATGTTTAACCGGAGACAGCATGGGAAGCCTCAAATGTGACTGCCGTGATCAGCTGGAATTTGCGCTTGAAACCATTGAAAAACAGGGTGGAATGGTCATTTATCTACGGCAAGAAGGCAGAAACATCGGGCTTTTAAACAAAGTCAATGCCTATGCGCTGCAAGACAAAGGGTTTAATACCATCGAAGCGAACCATCAACTAGGCTTTCTAGATGATGAGCGCACTTATGAGATGGTTGAGTTTGTGTTGGACTATTTTAAGATCAAAAAAATTAAGCTCTTAACCAACAATCCTAAAAAAATCGAGAGCTTGAAAAACATTGAGATTGTCGAGCGAATTCCTGTCATTATTCCTTCCAATAAATTTAATGCAGGCTATTTGAAGACGAAAAAAGAGCAAATGGGACATCTTCTTTAGGAGTCACAATGATACGCGAAGCCAGCGTTGCCGATGCTGATGTCATCGTTCAGCTTCTTGAACAACTTGGATACGCAGACACCCACTCTTTTATACACGTGCGTATCCAAGAGCTTCTCAAAAATCCGGATGCCCTGCTGTTTTGCTATGAATCTGAGGGCAACGTCATTGCGCTTCTGTCTTTACATGTCATCCCTCAAATCGCTCTTTTAGGTTCCTTTTTACGTATCAGTTATTTTGTCGTGGATGAAAATGCCCGCTCCCGCAAGATTGGGGCGGAACTAGAAGCATTGGCAAGTCAAATTGCCAAAGAAAAAGGGTGTGATCGCATCGAAGTGCATTGCCATAAAAGGCGCACAGAGGCACACCGTTTTTACGAACGCCGAGGCTTTATTGAATCTCCCAAATATTTCGTCAAATATCTTTACATGTAAAGATTCAAAGGCGAGTCTAAACCCGCCTTTTTGCTCAAACTAACCTTTTAAATTCGCGTTAACAAAATCCCAATTCACGAGACTTTTGAGGAAAATATCCAAATAATCAGCCCGTTTGTTCTGATAATCGAGATAATACGCATGCTCCCAGACATCGACGGTTAAAAGTGCTTTTTGACCGTGGGCTAGTGGCGTGTCGGCATTGGCTGTTTTGGTGATTTTCAGTTTTCCACCCTCTAACACCAGCCACGCCCAACCACTGCCAAATTGTGTGAGTCCTGCGTTTTTAAACGCATCGGCAAAGGCTTCAAAACTGCCAAAATCTTCTGTGATTTTAGAAGCTATTGCACCACTAGGAGCGCCACCGCCGCCTTTTTTCATACAGTTCCAGTAAAAGGTGTGGTTCCACACTTGGGCGGCATTGTTAAAAATACCCACTTTTTCAGGTTTATTAACAACCGCTACAATGATCTTTTCAAGACTCTCGTCGGCGAGTTCACTCTCTTTAATGAGATTGTTCAAATTGGTAACATACGTTTGATGATGTTTTCCATAATGAAATCCAAGGGTATTGGCTGAAATGTATGGTTCTAGTGCATTAGCTTCGTAAGGAAGTGCCGGTAAAGTAATCGCCATAAAAACTCCTTTGTCTAAAATTTAGAGATGCTTCATTCTACTGCTTCTTCATAAATGGATCATAAATATTGTTATTTAATTTTAATTTGAAATAGAAGCGACTCACTTTTAATGTATAATCATCTTACATTCTTTTGACATAAGGAGTCTACCATGGAACGAAGAGATGCTCTAAAAGTTGCTGCACTCGCAGTCTTATCGACAACAGTTGCCAGTGCTTATGATGAAAAACTTATTGTGAATAAACAAGCGATGGGTATCAAAGATCCCACAAATCCAACAGAACTAGAACTTAAACACTCCCCCGAAATTACCATCGGCGCTGTGGATAAAAGTGGCTTTGCCTTGGTAGAAGTAAACATTGGGCAAAAAGGCGTGATTCACCCAAGTGTTGAGAACCACTGGATTTATGAAATTACCCTTTTGGGCGATGAACAAAAAATAGCAACCGTGACATTAGAGCCTAAAACCTCACGAGGCTATCTCGCAACACATGTCGATACCAAAACGATTAAAACACTCACAGCTATTTCACGCTGTAATCTGCACGGATATTACACTTCCTCAATCAACGTTTCGTAAACATTTCTCGCTCCTTTCAGAGGTCTATACCTTTGAAAGGATTTGACGCATATCAATGCATTTGTATTTTCTTTCAAAGTATAATCTAAAATTTCTATAGATTCATTTTTGAGGAGTTCCTGTGCGACGAACAATTAAACGCCAATTAACCTTAGTCTCCCTTGTTGTTGTTTGCGTAGCCTTACTGTTAGGTATCAAAACGATTATAGAAGGTCAAAATAAACTGCGCAATATCCATGATTTGCAAAGCATTGTCACACTTTCAACTAGCATCAGTCTTTTTGTACATGAAAGCCAAAAAGAGCGAGGAATGAGTGCAGGATTTCTGGGCTCATCGGGTAAAAAATTTGCAGACAAACTCGCCCCTCAGCGCCAGTTAACCGATAAAGAGCATCAACGCTACCAAGAAGCGATCAAAGCAATTGATCGTAACAATTACCCACAAACACTGAGT
>DBTO01000072.1 GCA_002307095.1 Sulfurospirillum sp. UBA1314 | reverse complement strand
TATTTAAAAGCTCTGACATCTTTTCAACAACCAAAAGTGTGTAAAGAGGCTCATTGCGTTTACCACGGTACGGCATGGGCGTTAGGTAGGGAGCATCCGTTTCGATCAACAGTTTATCGCGAGGAATAAGGGGTAAAACTTCAACCAAATTTTTGGCATTTTTAAAGGTTAATACGCCACCAATGCCGAAATAAAAGCCATACTGTGCTAAATCTAAAAGATGCTTAGAAGCGTTATAGCAGTGCAAAACACCGCCAACCTCGCCTGCTTTGCCTTCCAGTAAAAGACGCTTACTGTCATCGTTTGCATCGCGAATATGAACGATCAATGGCTTCTTTAACTCTCTTGCAAGCAAAATTTGTTGGGAGAAAACATGCTGTTGTTGCTCTTTTTCAAGCTCTTTTTCGTCGTTATCTTCAGGTAATCTAAAATAGTCTAATCCACACTCTCCCACCGCAATACACTTCTCATCTTGCAAAAAAGATCTGAGTATTTTTTCGTCATACTGTTCATGATGATAAGGATGAATTCCTGCGGCGAAAAAAACGTGATCATACCGATGTGAAAGCTCTTGAGCATGGCTTAAATCATCAATATTTGCACCAGGAATAATGATACCTTGCACTCCATTTTCATACGCATTTTGGATGACATGATCAACATCGTCTTTAAACTGAGCATCATCTAAATGGCAATGGGTATCGATGATCATTTAAGCGACCTCAACTCTATTTTTGCCATTATTTTTTGAGATATAAAGTGCTTGATCGGCTTGATTGATCATCTCATCTAAGCTTCCTAAATCATTAAACGTGACGCCAATGGATGCTGTGATACTTACTTTTTGAGCTTCTTTGGTTTTGATATGAAGCCCCGAAATTGCACTTTTAAGTTTAATAAAAAACTCCAATGCCTTTTTTTGCTCACTGTTTTTGAGCACGACACAAAATTCATCCCCACCAAATCGGGCGACAAAATGCTCATGGGTAAGGTGTTTTTTCAAGACCCTGGCAAGTTCTACAATCACCGTATCACCAACGCGGTGCCCTAAGGTGTCATTGATCTGCTTAAAATTATCGATGTCAATCAATCCTAAGGCAAACGGCTCATTTTTCTTTTTTGCCTCGGCAAAATACTCGCGCATCTCATCAAAAAAGTAGCGTCTGTTTGCAAGACCACTTAAAAAGTCATTTTGCGCCATATCTTCAATCTGCGCAATGTACTCTAACGCATCGAGTGAATTATTGATACGACACGCGATCTCTTCACGCGTAAAAGGTTTATTGATAAAATCATTTGCACCAATTTTAAGAAATTTAGCCGAGATGAGATCTTGATTACTGGCGGTCATTGCGATGATAGAGAGCTGGTTTTTGCTGTAATGCTTGCGTACCTCTTTTGTGAGTTCGACACCATCGATCACAGGCATTAAATAGTCGGTTAAAATAAGTTTTGTATCGGGATTGTCTTTTAAAAATGCCAATGCCTCTTCGCCATGTGCCGCAACCAACACTTTGAACATTTGATGGTGTAAAAGAGATTTAATTTGAGAACGCGTTACCATGGAGTCATCCACAATCATGACTTTAATATCGCGGTTTTTATGCAGTCTCTCAATCAGTGTAAATATATAATTGACATCATCGATATTGCCTTTGTAGACATAATCAATCACATCTTTTTTCAAAATCTTTTCACGTATCTCCTGATCCATCGAACCTGTAAGAACAATGGAAGGAATTTTGTGCGATAAGATCATATCAACGACTTCACCATCGGGGGCATCTGGAAGATTGAGATCCAGAAGTGCTACAAAGTAATCATTGCTTTTTTCAACGAGATCTTGCGCTTCTTGGAAACTGTACGCTGCATCTATATCAAAATCAAGGCTAGATTCCATTTTTTTGGTGATCAACTTTGAAAGTGCTTTATTATCTTCTACAATTAAAATCTTTTCGCGTATCATACGTATTTCCTAATTGTTACATGTAAGATTGAGATATTAGTTATAGATTCTAACATAAAACAATTGGGAATTTTCTAAAGAGGTGAAGACGGTGGGAAAATCCACCGTCTTAAGAGTTGTGTAAAATCCTTCGATTAAGGAATCATCCACGTAAAGATATATGCTTGTGCCATTGTCATTAAGCCCATAATGGTGACAAGAATTAAGCTGTGTTTTACGGTAAATCTAAAGAGGTCAGACTCTTTTCCAACAATACCAGCAGACGCACATGCAATTGAGATGGATTGAGGAGAGATCATCTTACCACAAACACCACCGGTGGTATTAGCCGTAACCATTAAGGTTTCGTTTAATCCTAATTGTTGTGCTGTATTTTGTTGTAATCCGCAGAAAAGTGCGTTGGATGACGTGTCAGAACCTGTCAAGAATACACCCAACCATCCTAGAATTGGAGAGAAGAATGGGAACAAGAAGCCTGTGTTTGCAAGTACAAGTGCCATCGTTGTTGACATACCTGAATAGTTCATCACAAAAGCAAAACCTAAAACCATACCAATCGATAAAATCGCCCATTTAAGCTCAAAGAGTGTTTCGCCCATCGTTTTAATCGCTGTGGAAACATTCACGCGTAACACGAACATGGAGATAATTGCCGCAAAAAAGATTGCTGTTCCCGTTGCTGAAATAGGGTTAAAGGTATAAACCACAGAGAAGGCAGTAGGTTTAGTCACAATTGGCATCATTTTAAAAATGGCGTTACTGATACTGGTAAACTCAAAGTTGAAAATGGTACCCGCCATAATCGCACCTTTAGCAAAATACGCTTTAAAGGCATTGGTCGTCCAAATCGTTACCATAACGGAGAGAATAATAAACGGTGACCATGCTTTAAGCACTTCGCCACCTGTGTGTGCTTTTTGAGTCTCTTTCTCAAGTTCAGCAGAAACATGCCCTTTCATGACATTTTTGGGTTTCCAGAACTTTAAGAAAATGGTTAAAGAAATGATAGAGAGAATGGCAGAGGTTACGTCTGGTAACTCTGGTCCAATGAAGTTAGACGTTGCGTATTGTGAAAATGCAAAACTGCCACCTGCTACAAGCGCTGCTGGCCACACTTCTTTAACACCTCTCCAGCCATCCATCATTGCTACAATCCAAAGAGGAATAAGGACAGAAAGGAATGGAAGCTGACGTCCAGCCATTGCACCGACTAAAAATGGATCGATGCCAGTTACTTTACCGGCAACCAAGATAGGAATACCCAATGCACCAAAGGCAACAGGTGCCGTATTGGCGATCAAACAAAGACCCGCTGCATAGATCGGCTGGAACCCAAGTCCCACAAGGATCGCCGCGGTAATCGCAACAGGCGCACCAAAGCCCGCAGCACCCTCTAAAAACGCACCAAAGGCAAAACCAATGAGGATGACTTGGATACGTTGATCATCGGTAATCGTAAGGATGGAGTTACGAATAATTCCAAATTGCCCACTTTTAACCGTTAGCTTGTAAAGGAAAACCGACGCGACGATAATCCAAGCAATAGGCCAAAGACCATATAAAAAGCCGTATCCGGCTGAAGCAAATGCCATATTCGCAGGCATACCAAAACCAACAACAGCCACAATCATCGAAAGTGCTAATGTAATCGTTGCGGCGTAATGACCTTTCATTCTAAACACGGCAAGTGCTAGAAAGAAAAAGATAATAGGGATTAACGCCACGAGTGCAGATAGCCCTAAACTGCCCGCAATTGGGGAATAAACTTGTTGCCAAGCTTGCATACAAACCTCCTCTTAAATGTAAACTCTACACGCAGAGTAAAGAAAAGATATGATATTTGTATGATTTTTGCGACGAGTAGAAATGAGGTGGAGAAAAACTGTTACAAATTTGCACTCTCTAAAAGAGATTTGGCAAAAACGATCGCTTCATCGCTCACATTCTCACCACTCACCATGCGCGCTAATTCCACAATGCGTTCCTCTTCCACAAGCGGTACCACATGGCTTACATGTAAAGCATCTTTGGTGACCAAAAAGTGCTGATTGGCAACCGAAGAGAGCTGTGGTTGGTGGGAAATCGCAAAGATTTGGTATTTTAAAGAAAGGGTTTTAAGTACATTGGCGACACTCATGGACTCTTTACCACTGAGGTTTGCATCGATCTCATCGAGGATGAGCACACCGCCACGTGAGAGTAAAAACTCATTTTGTGTGGCTAAAAAGGCTAAACGGACACGGTTGTATTCGCCAGAACTGATCTTTTTCAGATCGACCTTTCCTAGGTTTACATGTAAAGCATCGCACCCAAGTTCACTCATGACGCCCTCTTCCAAACGGACTTGTAAAGAAGGCATATACAGTTGTGCAAGGTAGTCATTGAGTCGCGCTTCTAAGAGCGGTAAATAGGTGTGGCGCGTTTGACTGATGTGTAGGCTCTTTTGCGCTACTTCGCGCTCATAGTGTGCAACAGTTTTTTCCAGTTGGCTCTTTTCAAAAGCGATGTTTTCGTACCGTGCAAGCTCCTCTTCGCGCTTGTGTTTATGCGCCAATGCCTCTTCAATCGAACCATAACGTTTTTTAAGCTGTGCAATCTTTTCGATGCGATCTAGAAGCGATTCTACATCGATCTCTTCGAGAGCTTCTAGGGTCTCATTTTGCTTTTCAAACACCAAACGCAGTTCATTCATACACGCATCAAAAAAGCTGCTATCGGTTTCAATAAGGCTGAGTGCTTCAATCACACTGCTTTCAAGTTCAAAAATAGTGCCTGCTTTTTGCATCGCCGCTTCAATCTTCTCTTTTTTAGAGAGCGATTTCTTAAAACGGAGCAGCTCTTCATCTTCGCCGATCTTGGGAGAGACTTCATTGATCTTAGCAATTTCAAAACGTGCAAACTCTTTGAGATCTTCGACTTTTTGCTCTTCGGCTTCGATCTGTTTGAGCTCTTCGCGTAAGGTTTTATATTCACCAAAAAGTGTTTCAAATTTACTCACTCTCTCCTGATGATCGGGCTCTTGACGCGTACATACGCCATCCAGTAAGCTTAAAAGGCGGCTATTGTCAAATTCACTGTTATCTTTGACCGATAAATAGTTGACAAAGGTACGCGAAAGCTCCACCATCCCTTTTTTAGAGACCGCTTGCGTGTTGATAAAATAGCGCGCATTCTTCGCTTTGAGAAATTTAAAAATATTCGGTTCTTCCTCTTCAAAACCAAAGGTTTCAAGTCCTAATTTCTCCCCCACAACGGCTTCAATCACATCGGCATGGACATCGCCATACCCAAAAAGCGACAAAAGTCCTTGCATCAGCACCGATTTACCCGCCCCACTCGGGCCGCTAAAAACCACTAACCCTTTTTCAAACGCTATATCACACTCCGCAAAAGAGAGGTGGTTCTTAATCAACAAGCGCTCTATCACAGATGCCCCCAATGCAATTTCTTTTTCAATATCTCAAAATAGTCTCGATCCAAACTGTGAATCAGTTCCGCACCTTGCTTGGCACTTCGTACACACACGCGATCATGCTCATTCATCGTGTAGGTATCTTGCCCATCAACCACCACAACCGTATCGCCATCACTCTCAAACGAGATTTCAAAATCAACAGGCAAAACAAGCGGTCGTTGGCTTAACGAATGCGGACAAATCGGCGTTAAAATAAGCGCTTCGGTCAGAGGATACACCACAGGGCCTCCTGCGGAGAGATTGTACGCTGTCGAGCCTGTGGGCGTAGAGACGATGAGTCCATCGCCATAGTACGAGTTAAAAAGTTGCCCATCGGCATACGCTTTAATTGTGCTCATATGCGAGATTTTTGAACGCGACAAGACGATGTCGTTAAAAGCGACCACTTTTTCAGTTTTTCCGTTTACATGTAAAGAGACTTCAAGCATCATACGCGTATCGATTCGGTAATTCCCGGCAAAAAGTTCTTCAATAAAATGGCTGATTTCATCGGTCTGAATGTCCGTTAAAAACCCTAGTTGCCCAGCGTGAATGCCAAGAACAGGTTTATGGTACTTCAAACTTCTGCGACACAAAGAGATCAATGTACCATCGCCACCAAGGGAGATGAGAAAATCGCTCTGTGCACACATCTGCTCAAAACTGACACCCTCACCACATCCTAAAAGTTTGGCACTTTTTTCTTCAATCAGCAAGCTCACACCGTGTTTAGCGAGTGCGGTTTCAATCTCATGCACGTAGCCGCACAGCGTGCCATCATTGGGTTTGCTGACAAGTCCTACGGTCGTAATCGTGGTTAATTTTTTAATATGATTGGTTATTTTCATGATTCCTCATTTTAGCGTCTCTTTTATTAAGCAGTGATTATGCTATAATTCGCACATATTAGAGACCTCACCAAGGGTCAGATACGAGGAGCATTACCATGAAATATCTCATTTTTGCAGCGGTTGCACTACTTATTATGAGTGGCTGTACCTACAAAAACGAAGCACTAAGCTTAGACTCTTACAAAGCCGAATACAAAGGCCCACTTACACGCGATAAAAAAGTTGTTTACCTCAAAACGGTAAAAGACCTCCGTGCGAAGAAAAACATTATCGGTTATGTTGACCAAAAAAGTTCTAGCACCATTAACTTCTACAGCAATGAAAACTTTACGGAGAAATACACCGAAGGTTTAGGCTATGCCCTCAATCTTGCAGGCTTTAACACTGACGCTTCTAGCAATGAAGCCAATTTAGTCGTTGAAGTCTATATTAAAGATATCGAACTGATCTACAATGACAAAAATTTCGATGCAAATCTTATGGGTGAAATTGAGATTGAAGTGGTGGTTCGCAAAGGTGATGATGTCATTACACAAACCTTCCGTCAAAAAGGAAGCAAATGGATCGCACCTTCGTATAATTCAAAAGATTTAGAGCCGTTCTTGTACTCTTTATTTACAGACAGTATCGATCAAATTGTTACCCGTTTAACACGTATGTAAATGCTCTTGGAGGAGAGGTTCTCTCCTCTTACCAGTTACTAGCTACCACGCGATTTCTTCCATATTTTTTTGCCAAATACAACGCTTGATCACTCTCTTCTAACAGGGCATCTGCGTCGGTAATAACCACACTCAAAGAACAAATACCCGCACTTATCGTTACTTGTACAACCTCTTGTGTTGTTTCAACAATAGCAACCGTTGTTTTTTCGACCTTTAGGCGTAACCGATCTGCAAGAAGTGTCGCTTCTGCTTTAGCTGTATTGGGGGTAATAATAGCAATCTCTTCGCCACCATAACGAGCGACAATATCGCTATCCCGAACGGTCTCAAGGATGAGTTTTGAAAGATTAACCAGTACGTCATCTCCAATTTGATGCCCAAACGTGTCATTAATCTTTTTGAAATGATCCACATCGATCAGAATCAACGATAAAGGGAGCTTATAGCGTTTAGACAGTGCCACTTCTTCGTTGATCCGTTGATTGAAATAGCGTCTATTTTTAAGCCCAGTCAGGGCATCAGTGATACTCTCATGCTGTAAAATAGCCAGATCTTTCACATCATTTGCGGTTTGCAGGGCAAGTTGCCCTACCAAATAAGCAAAGCCTCCGCCTAAAAGCATCATAAGCGAACCAACAATTGAAAGTATGGTGATACTCTCACGCGAAATCCATAAACTATAGCCAAAGACAACATAAAAGAGAAGGAAATAGAGAATCAGTGTGCTTAAAAGCGTCCAACGCTTTTTTAAACCACCCTCAGGAAATTCTGAAATCAAACGATTGATCGGTGAAAGGGAACGAATTAAAAAGAGAGCACCAATAAGCAGAAAAACTAACTCAATAA
>DBTO01000264.1:1603-5328 GCA_002307095.1 Sulfurospirillum sp. UBA1314 | reverse complement strand
TCACCGAATTTTGAATCACAAGCCCTGCCCCAAGGGCTGAAACCACCGCACTTAAACGTGGTGCCGTTCGTAAAGGTCTGTATGCAAGACGCTCAAGAAGCACACCCACAAACGCTACAATGGCTGCCGTGAAAACAAAAACCGTGATGACTGCGACCAAAGAGGTCACACTCTCTCCAAAAATTTGCGCATAGACACTTAAGCCAATGAACGCCGAAAACGCCACGAGGTCACCGTGCGCAAAGTTGATCAGTCGCATCACGCCATACACCATCGTATAACCCAGTGCTACGAGCGCATAGAGGCTTCCGATGGTCAGACCATTGACCATTTGTTGTAAGAAAATATCCATAAGATCACCTTATCCTAATGTAATGGCACGCCAAAGAAAATTTCTCTTTGACGTGCGCTCTTTTTTATTGGTAAACGATCTTATAGCTTTTATCCGCTTGAACTTCATAGGTCATGTAACCACCACCAATGCGCTCGCCATCTTCTCTAAAGGTCACAGGGCCTGTGATACCAGGGAAATCTTTGAGGGCATGCAAGCCTTCTGCGATCACTTTCGTATCGTCTGATTTGCTCTGCTCCATGACATGTAAAATGGCGCGAAGTCCATCCACATTCATGAGTGACCAAATGGATGCTGGCATCATGTTGAATTTTGCTTTATAGTCGACTAAGAACGTTTTAGCGATGTCGTACGGCAAGATGTCAGGTGTAGGAACGTTGATAAGCAAGGTGCCTTTAGCGCTCTCACCTGCGAGTTTCATGTAGTCAGGATTGTCATTGGAGTCGCCACCCACAAAGTCAGCTTTAATGCCAAGCTGAATTTGTTGCGCACGTAAAAGTCCGCCATCGGTGTAGTAACCGCTAAAGTAGATCACATCTGGATCCATCGATTTGATTTTGGTTAACGTTGCTGTGAAGTTTTGAGAGCCTGATTTGATTTTGCCTTCGTAAATGATGTTGGCATTTTTTGCTTTGAGTGCTTTCACGGTCGCATCTGCTAAGTCGGTTGAGTAGCTTGAATAATCGGAGAGAATCACGATTTTTTTGTACTGTTTGCCCTCCACAAAGTATTTGGCGGTGTATTCGGCTTCTGCACTGTTCGGGAATGAATTTCTAAAAAATGTCCAATATTTGTGCGCGATCAACGAATCACTCGTACCATCGCTGGTTTGAAGTACCCCTGCTCGGTTATAGGTCGTTTGAGCCGCTTCAGTAGCCCCTGAAGTGTAAGAGCCAATGACCGCTTTCACGCCTTCGTTGACCAATTTTTTCGCACAAATCGCCGCTTGTTGCGCTGCACCTTGGTCATCGCACGTAACCACTTCGATCTTTTTACCTAATACGCCACCTCTTGCATTGTACTGCTCAACGATCAAACGCACACCGTTATCGATGCTTTGACCCTCATTGGCATATTGTCCTGTAATAGGCGCTTGCACACCGATTTTAATCACATCGGCTGCCGCAAAACTTGCACTGGTTAACATCGAACAGACCGCCAAAGAGGCTGTCAATTTTGGAAACATTTTCTTCATTCTCACTCCTTTATAAATTTTGAAAACTCAGCAGAATCGTTTTACATGTAAAGATGATTCTACTTAATTTTCAACGTTTGGTTCGATCACATATGCCCCGGCCATCCACTCGCCCACACTCTCCACTTCACGAATCGGCGTGCTGATACATTTGGCACGAAGCGAGGGAAAATGGCTCACGACCTCATCAAAACTGGCGATAATTTCAGGTATGCGTTTGGAGAGTTTTTTGCGCGCCTGAGGAGAAAGATCGGAGTAAAAGGCAAACACACCATAGTCCAATGCGCTGTCATCTTTGGTTTTTCGCTGAAGCATTTTACACAAACGCTCGATCTCGTAACTGTACTCCGCTTTGGCATTGCAGACGCCATTTTTAAGCGTGATGATCACACGCGATGTTGAGTCATTGTGATTTTGATGCGAAAATCGCTCATCAAGGGTGATGCTAAAAACGCCTTGAGAGAGCGCATTTTTTTCCATAAACGTCTTAAATGCTTTTCGGTTGGGAAGTGAACAGCGCAAAATATCGGAAACGGTGGCATCGATGAACACCTCAGGCGCATTTTCGATGAGGCTCAGTGACTGTGCCACGTGAATGGAAAGAATTTTTTGAGGGCCACTGGAGAGCGAAAGGCGGTTGTTCGTCCAAAAAAGAAAGTTGTGTGCCGCTTGGCTGATGCCTTCCAGTATCGATTGAACGACCAATGTTTGCGTGGGGAAATCACTCATAGTAGTTCTCCTCAACCTCTTGGATGATTCCGCTCTCCACCAAAATATCTTCGATCAGCCTGTTTTTGGAGATGTTTAAAGCGCTGGAAAGTTTCGTAAGGGCGATGTCGAGCTTTGCGTCAATTTTTAAGGTCAACTGGGCAATTTCACGTTTTTTGGTCTGATTTTTCTCAATCACACGCTGAATGATCTCTCTACCAAATTTCTGTTTTGCCACGTTTTGCACCTTAGTAAAATTTAGGAATACTAAAAGGAATACTTTTTACTCAACAAAGAAATCTTAATATATTTTTGGGCTTTTGTAGCAAACAGCGCTGATGAAATTTTAAACAAAGTGTATGATTTCTTGAATGTAGCCATTGCAAAGAGCCATTTTAAGGCACACTTTAGTATTTTAAAACCCAAATGACCTTTTTAGACAAGTTACCAAAGGTATCATTACACCTCACTTTGCTATAATCGTAAAAACTATGTAAAGGATGCGCATGTCAAAAATCGTCTTGATTACAGGAGCAACTTCTGGCTTTGGAGAAGCAACCGCTGAGAAATTTGCGAAAGCTGGTTATAAAGTCATTGTTACGGGTCGTCGCAAAGAGCGACTTGAAGCGCTTAAAAATCGTTTATCCACCTGCGATATTTTGCCCCTTTGCTTTGATGTCACCCAAAAAGAAGAGGTCTTTAACGCGATCGCTTCACTGCCTAGCGAGTACAAAAACATCGATATTTTGGTCAATAATGCAGGGCTTGCCTTGGGTTTAGAGCATGCGAATGAAGCGAGTTTGGATGATTGGGAAAAGATGATCGACACCAATATCAAAGGCTTACTCTACGTAACCAAAGCCGTTCTTCCCGTCATGGTTGAGCGCAAAACAGGGTACATTTTTAACATCGGTTCCACCGCAGGCAGTTGGCCATACGAGGGTGGCAATGTGTATGGCGCGACCAAAGCGTTTGTCAAACAGTTTTCACTCAACCTTCGAACCGACCTTAAAGGTACGCACGTGCGTGTGACCAACATTGAGCCAGGTTTTTCACTGACCGAATTTTCCGATGTACGCTTTAAAGGCGATAAAGCCAAAGCGGACTCTGTGTATAACAATACCACGCCGCTTTCAAAAGAGGACATCGCCAATACGATTTTCTCCCTTGCCGAGCTTCCTGAGCACGTCAATGTGAATCGCATTGAGATCATGCCAACGGTTCAAAGCTACGCAGGACTCAGCGTCGAGCGCAATAACTAACTAATGTTACGCAGTTTGCGTAACGCTATCTTCAACAATGAGTAAAACCCATTGTTGAAGGTCAGGGATAGATCCCCGACACCCCCTAAAGCTTCATAAAACACGTTTTATGAGAAATAAGATTGAGACATTACGCTCTTTTTACATGTAAAGATAATTTTGAGGAATCCATGAACACAACCGAACACAATAACAATCCCCTTCACGG
>DBTO01000264.1:0-1277 GCA_002307095.1 Sulfurospirillum sp. UBA1314 | reverse complement strand
GATGAGATGATGCGTATGAACTGTTTTCATGTCAACCCAAGCATCAACGCATGCCTCAAATTTTTCCGTAAAACCCCTTGGGCGCGCACAAAGATCGAAAAACTCTACATCACCTTTCGCACAAACCAAACAAAGTAAAACTATGATTTACGCAAAAGCCTTTGGGATTACCTCCCTTGGTATGATTTTAATGAGTTTTGAATCGCCATTGATTAAGATGACCCATGTGAACGCGCAGAACTTTACCTTTTATTTTGGTCTGTGCATGTTTGTAAGTCTCAATCTTACGCTGTGGATAAAATATAAAAATACTATTGTTTCCATCTACAAAAATCACCTCTCTTCCATACTTTGGAGTGGACTTTGTATAGGACTTAGCAATCTTTTGTTTATTCTTGCGATTAAACATACCAGTGTTGCAAGTGCTGTATTTATCTTAAGTACAGGCCCTTTGGTGAGCGCAATGATCGCATTTATCTTTTTCAGACAAAAAACACCACGCCGTACCTTTGGAGCGATCTTTTTTGTTTTTATAGGACTTTCGATTATTTTATTTAATGACTTAGGTCTTGGCAATATGGAAGGAAACTTCTATGCTTTTAGCTGCGTTTTTGCTTTTGTTTCGATGTTATCTGTTTTAGAACGAAACAAAGAGGTCAATCGTTTGGCATGTTTTGGAACAGGAGCACTCTTTGCATCGCTTCTCGCCATGCTTAGCACACCTATAGTGTTTCCGGATAGCTACTCTATGGGGATTATTTTCTTTATGGGGATTTTACTAACGCCACTTTCGCGCGCGTTTATAGGCATTGGCACCAAGTTTTTACCCTCAGTTGAAGTGGCACTTTTGACGATTATTGAACCCGTTCTCGCACCTTTTTGGGTCTGGATGATGATGGATGAAAAACCGCATATCAATACTCTGATAGGAGGCGCCATCATCGTAACGACGTTACTCGTTCACTCCATGATGGCACATAAAGAGGCAAAAAAACGCAATTAATGATTGGCGACGTTAAGTTGTCCGTAAAGTGCGTTAAGATCGCCTAAAACCCATGCGTCTATGATTTTTTCATTTTCAAATTTAAAAAAGCAGGCTCCTGAATAACGGATACGATTTCCTGTAGGCTCGAAACCAAAGAGTTTTCCAGAGTGTGTTGCAGTGTAAACGAGTCTTACAGCAGCTTTATCGCCATCAATGACGATGTCTTCGATCACATGGTAAAGATTGGGGAAGGCGCTAAAAAGCATCTTGGCGTAGTCACAAAAACCATTGA
>DBTO01000097.1 GCA_002307095.1 Sulfurospirillum sp. UBA1314 | reverse complement strand
ACGGTAGGATGCTGGGCAAATCGTCACGGCATTATTCGATTTGATGAACATTTAGCGTACGAAGTGGTGTCGCACACAGGAGTGAGCCTATGAAAAAAGTTTTAACAACCCCGATTCAAGATGAAGATATTGCATCGCTTCGCGTGGGAGACATCGTTTATTTGAGCGGCACATTGGTGACATGTAGGGATGAAGGACACCGAAGAATTGTGGCAGAAAACATTATGCCCTCCCTTCCGATGGATCGCATCGCCATTTTTCATGCAGGGCCGATTGTTAGAGATGTGGAAGATGGTTGGGAGATGGTTTCCATTGGACCCACAACCAGCATGCGCATGGAGCGTTATGAAAAAGAGTTTTTAGCCAAAACAGGCGTGAAATTGGTCATCGGCAAAGGTGGCATGGGTGAAAAAACGGCTCAAGGGTGCAAAGAGAGCTTTGCCGTGCACGCCGTTTTTCCGGGCGGTTGTGCCGTGATCGCCGCCGAAGAAGTGGAAAAAATAGAAGGTAAAGAGTGGCCAGAGTTTGGGATGCCAGAAGCCTTTTGGATACTCAAAGTCAAAGAGTTTGGTCCGTTAATTATCTCGATCGACACAGAGGGAAACAACCTTTTTGAAGCCAATAAAGTGACGTTTCATGAGCGAAAAGAAGTTGCGCTAAAAGATACCGCCAAACAGATTGTTTCCATCAGGGGTCTTTGATTACGGTTTTTAGGCAAAGCCCAAAAACCTACGCTAAGCCGCTGTGGCACTAAAGCTTGCCTCTGTCGAGGCAGAAGAAGTCAAAAGCGTTAGGAAGAAGATAAGGCGCTTTTAGTAGCGCCTTTGAGGTTATTTAAAATTAGAAAGGGTGCTGTTCATGCTGCGGATAATATGCTCTCGCATAATGTTACACGCCCCTTCATAATCTTTTTCAATCAGTTTTTCGACCATTTGGTCGTGTTCAGCGAGTGAAATAGCGGCGTACTCTTGCGCCGTGACCAGACGGTTCATGGAGAGCCCATTCCATAAAAGAGCGAGAAACGATTTGAGTTTTTCACTCCCAGCGGCTTCCCAAATGGTCATGTGAAATGCTTGGTTGGCGATATTATACGCCTCGGTATCGCCCGTTTCTTTGGCACGTTGCCCTTGTTTGTTGATCTTTTTGATCGCCTCAAGAATCTGGTCGTTCATATTGGCACAGGCGCGTCTAAAGGCTTCGGTTTCGAGTAAGATGCGCATTTCGTAGTGGTCTTTGATCGCCTCTTCCGAGATGCCTTTGACGATGGCACAGCGATTTTGACGCAGTTCGATGAGCCCTTCATTGGCAAGGATTTGAAATGCTTCGCGCACGGGTGTGCGAGACATGCCGACTTGTTCACCGATACTATCTAGGGTGATAGACTGACCCTTGCTGATGCCACCGGTGAGAATGGACGAACGAAGGATTGAAGCGACTTGTTCACGCGCGGGTAACATCTGTATTTTGGTGAGATTCATCATGAAATGCTCTTTGTAATTCGATATTTAGTAAAGTATAGCATGACAAAGCTATCTTTTTCAAGAAAAGTAAAATTTTCTTTTTACATGTAACGCTTTTTGGGAATTACATGTAAAAAGATAACGGCTCAAAAGGATGAACCATGCACGCAATTGAAAAATTATTAGCCAAAAAAGCAGGCAAAGCAAGCGTTAAAACAGGTGAGATTATCAACTGTGAGATTGATATGGCAGGCATTAACGATCTCTATCTTCAAACCCTGCGCTCTTTTTTTGAGATGGGCGGCACAAAGGTGCATGATCCTAGCCGTGTCATTATGTTTTTAGACCATTATGCACCTGCTTCGACCATCACGCAAGCTGCCAATCAGAAGCAGTTTCGGGAGTTTTGCTGGGATCAAGGCATTGATCTTTTGATGGACATCGACCAAGGAGTGTGTCATCAGGTTTTAGCCGATAAAGGCTTGGCGTATCCGGGGGAAATCGTCGTCATCACGGACTCTCATACGACAACACACGGCGCTTTTGGTGCCTTTGGAACGGGTGTGGGCGCGACGGATTTGGCGATCATTTTGGCGACGGGGAAGCTGTGGTTTAGAGTTCCTGAAATCATCAAAATCAACTTTGAGGAAAAATTGCCCAAAGGGGTTTATGCCAAAGATGCGATTTTGCACGCGATTGGCACGCTTGGAGCAGACTATGCCGTGTATAAAGCGGTTGAATTTGGAGGCTCGATGCTTCAATATCTCAGCATTTCGGAGCGTATGGCACTGTGCAATATGAGCACCGAAATGGGCGCGAAAGCGAGTTATATTCAGCCTGATGCGATTACGATGGCATTTTTAGAAGAGAAAGTGACGCGTCCATATGAGATTTACCATACCGATGCGGATTTTCACTATGCCGATGAAGTGAGCTTTGATGTGAGCGCGCTTAAACCACAACTCGCCGCACCTTCAAGTGTGGATAATGTCTATGATGTGAGTCAGTTTATCGGGCGTCACATCGACCAAGCCTATTTAGGTTCGTGTACAGGTGGACGTGCAGAAGACATCTGCATTGCCGCGCATATTCTTCAAGGCAAAAAAGTAGCGTCTCGCACACGTTTTGTGATCGTTCCTGCCTCCAAAGGCGTTTTACTCGAAGCGATGGAAAAAGGCTATGTGAAAACATTGATCGAAGCGGGAGCGACATTTGTTACACCGGGGTGTGCCGCCTGCTTAGGAACGCATGAGGGGATGATCGCGTCGGGAGAGACGTGTATCACCACGACCAATCGCAATTTCCCAGGGCGTATGGGCGATACAAAAGCGCAGATTTTCTTAGGTTCTCCAGCAGCGGTTGCCGCAGCAGCTTTGATGGGCGAAATCGTCGACCCTACTCTTTACATGTAAAGGAAAAAAAGATGGAAAAAATACTCAGCGGCAATGCTTTTGTCTTTGGCAAAAATGTCGATACCGATCAGATTTATCCGGGGCGTTTTGTAGAGTTTACCGATGTGGAAGATGTCGCAAAATACGCGATGTTTGGAGCTGATCCAACGTTTACATGTAAAGTCAAAAAAGGCGATTTTATCGTTGCTGGGACGAACTTTGGGTGTGGTAGCAGTCGCGAACATGCCGTCATTACGCTCAAAGCCGTGGGTGTGGGAGCGATCATCGCTGAGTCGTTTGCGCGCATTTTTTACCGCAATGCGATCAATCTTGGCATTCCACTCATCGTTTGCCCTACTATCTCAAAGCTCGTTCAAACAGGCGATTGTTTGAGTTTTGATCTTTACAGTGGAGAAATTCGCCGCGAAAAAAGTCTTATCGCAACCGCTGAGCCTCTATCAGACTATGTGCTCAACATCTTAGAAAGTGGTGGTATAAAACCGTTGATAAAACAGCAGTTAGAGGTCAAAAACAGAGCCTAAAATGGCTTACATGTAAAGCGTCTCTTTACCTAACTTGGTGAACTTTTAATGCTTTAAGTTTTCAAGTTATACAATGAAGTAGAAACGAATTCAAAGGAGTCAGGTAATGCTAAGAGCTGTAATGGCATGTTTAATCGTTTTAGGCTTCCTTGGCGGCTGCAGTGGCACAGAAAATCACGAAGTGGTGGGCGAGAAAAGCGTTGAAAAAGTCTACCAAGATGCGATCAAAGACGATATTTCAAAAAATACCAAAGACCCCAAAGCGTACCAAGCCCTTTCATGGAAACTGTTGAAAAGCAGCGAGGCTGTGACAAAACGTCTGGGGAAAAGAGCGGTTTTTATTGACCATGCGTATCAAGAGAAAAATATTTACGGCGGTGAGATCAAACGCGAAAATATCTATTTTATCGGTGATTCTAAACCGAGCCTTATTATTGATTTTGATATGAAAAAGGTTTTTGAAGAGTTCCTTTTTAGTCAAAGTATGCGTGATGTTTTTTCACAAACGACGTGGAATTTTGAAATCCTACAAGCGCAGTACCCCAAACGCTTCACAGACCTTGCTGCTAAAGAGAACATCAAAGATTTTATTTATTCGATTCAGCACTACAGCAAAGCAGACCAAGAAACCCTTAGTCAGTTGATTACCAATGCCAACAATCCCATGTTTATCGCTAAAAACATGGCGATTTTTTTAACGATGCGCTCTTTTCCCGAGCTGATGGAAGAGTTGCTGTTCGATGAAATCACCTATCAAGGAAAGTACAAATAAGGAGTTAGCATGAAAAATTTTTTACAACTTTTATCTTGTTTAGCACTCTGTGCGCCCCTTTCGTATGCCGATGATCTGATGGAGGGATTAAGTGCTTATGAGAAGAGTGACTACGGCAGTGCCGCTGCATTTTTTCAAACGGCTTGTGAAGCCAATAACGCAGAAGCGTGTTACAACCTTGCCAATATGTACGACGCCGGACTGGGTGTTTATAAAGATGATGCCAAAGCTGTTGTGCTTTTTACCAAAGCGTGCGATGGCGGATTTATCGATAGTTGTTATAACCTTGGTATGATGTACGATTCGGGTGAAGGTGTTGCCAAAGATCCTTTAAAAGCGTTTACACTTTTTTATAAAACCTGCGAAAGCGGCCATACCAGAGGCTGTTACAATGTTGCTTTGATGAATTATAAAGGTCAAGGCGTGCAAAAAAACTATTTGAAAGCGGCAGAACTCTTCCAAAAAACATGCGATGAAGGGTACGAAAAGAGTTGTTATAATTTGGGTGTGATGTACCGCAACGGTGAAGGTGTCGCTAAAAATTTAGATAAAGCCTTAGAGCTTTACAAAAAAGCATGCGAACAAAATCTCTCAATAGCCTGTAAAAATTATGGAAAACTCAGAAATGAGATGCAGTAAATTCTAGGGGGATATACTTATAAACTGGCGGGCAGAGGGGGATTCGAAC
>DBTO01000076.1:443-2738 GCA_002307095.1 Sulfurospirillum sp. UBA1314 | reverse complement strand
CATCGCCATCCACGATGCCGATTTCGCCAACACCTGCTGCGGCTAAGTAAAGTGCCACAGGAGAACCAAGTCCACCTGCACCGATGACTAAAATCTTAGAATTAGCAATCTTCTCTTGACCTTCGATCCCTACATCTTGGAGGATGATATGACGTGAATAACGCTCTAATTCCTCATCGCTAAACTCTTTCACGCGCCACCTCCCATGAAGTATAAAAAGTTGATCTCATCGCCATCTTTAAGCACCGTTGTTGCATAGGTATCTTTGGTTAAAAATTCGTCATTGAGTTGGACGGAGACCATATCAGGTTGTTCAACATCTTCGATGACCAATAATTCTGAAAGAACGATTCCGTCCTTAATCTCTTTTACGTCGCCGTTAATGGTTAATTTCATAGTTTATCCTCTTAGTTAAATTGATGTGGAAAATGTTTACGAAGCAGGGCAAAAAGCTCCTCTTCAAACTCTGTACTTTCGCTTGCTTTGTCAACCAAAACAGAGTTTACATGTAAAGCTTTGGTACGACGTGTGGTGTACTGCTCTAACACTTCAGTGATGATACCACCGCCTGCGATGTCGTACTCATCAACGATGACAAAACGACCTAACTTTTGGTTCTCAGCAAAAAGCTCCATCGCTAAAAGATCGTGTACTCTAAAGATGACGCACGCCGCTTCATGACGTCCCACACTTGGCTCATCGGCGCGATCTAGCGTATCGCCATCGATGACACGTTTGATCTCTTCAAGATAGATGGTACTTTGTGCCGAACCTATCTTGATTTTGTAGGGTTTATCAAGTTCCAACGGTTTTGCGCCTAACCAAAAAAGATTGGCTTCAAAACGGTTACTGACTTTTGGCGCACTTTGGTCTGCACGAGCAACCACGTCACCGTTTCGCACATAAATTTGTGTTTGAAGCGTAAATCCAACGGCTTCACTCTCTTTAACACTCGTTTTTACTTCGGTGTTAAAGCTCTCGATGCTTGCGACTTTCGAGCGTTTGAGGGAGGGGTAAAAAACCACTTCATCACCCACGTTGAGCTCGCCACTCGTCACAGTTCCCGCGTAAATTCGACGGTCATCGTTGTCACGGGTAAATTTATAGACATCTTGTAGTGGCATTCTAAAATCATCATTCTCTTTTTCTTCCACGCTTTTGAAACTATCTAAAATTTCTAAAACCGTTGGTCCTTTATACCAAGGAGTCGAAGCGGAGTGTTCGATGAGGTTAACACCTTCTCTTGCACTAATAGGTATAAAAATGTCGCTTTTAATCCCAAGGGTTGCAAGGTATTCGCTGTACTCCACTTTCAGTTTTGTAAAGGCGATTTCACTAAAGTTGACCAAGTCCATTTTATTGACCACGATCGCCACTTGTTTGATGCCCAAAAGGGAGAGCAACATACCGTGACGTTTGGAGTTTTCTGCCACACCCTCTTTTGCATCGATAAGCAAGAGTGCCGCCTCAGCGCGAGATGCTCCACTGATCATGTTTTTCAAAAATTCGATGTGCCCTGGGGCATCAATGATGATGTACTCTCGTTTTTTACTTTGGAAAAAAACACGCGCACTGTCAATGGTAATACCTTGTTTCTGCTCATCGGCTAGTGCGTCAAGCAAGAAGGCATACTCAAACGGACGTGCGTTATTTTCACACATTTTTTTCACGCTCTCCAGTTTTCCTTGTGGCAATGAGTCGGTATCGGCAAGCAGACGCCCGATGAGCGTGCTTTTACCGTGATCCACATGTCCTGTGATGACAATATTGAGTCTTTGCATTACATATATCCTTCTTTTCTTAGTGCTTCAAGTGTGCCGCCACCGTCTTTATCTTGCGCACGGCCTGAACGTTCCGCGATGTCTTTAAACTTACCACTGGTCAACTCTTCGATGATCTCTTTTGGATTACGAGCCACAGAATCCACAGGTGCCGTACACGGAAAACATCCTAAAGAACGGTAACGTTTGCCATTACCTTGATCAAAATAGAGGTTGATAATAGGAATATTTTCCCTCTCGATATACTCCCAAATATTCAGCTCCGTCCACTCCAAAAGCGGGTGAATGCGCACATGCGTTCCGGGTGCAAAGTCAGTTTTGTACTGATTCCACAGTTCTGGGGGTTGCGTACTTGCATCCCATTCGCTTTTTTCATCACGTGCTGAGAAGACACGCTCTTTAGAACGACTTCCCTCTTCATCCGCCCGAACGCCGACGATCACACCCGTATAAGGTGAGCCGTTCAACTCATCTTCCCATACTTTTTTATAAGGATTCCATTTACGGCGTGCCC
>DBTO01000076.1:0-184 GCA_002307095.1 Sulfurospirillum sp. UBA1314 | reverse complement strand
TACGGCGTGCCCATGTACCATCAAGGGTATTTTTGAGCGCGTCGCTTTTTAGTTTTTTACAACAACTAAGGCGATCGAGTCCATTGACAAACGTTTCACCCTTTGCAAGCGCTTCTTTGTTTTGCCCCACGACGAGGTTTAAATCCCACTGTACAGCGATTTCATCGCGGTATTTGATCATCTC
>DBTO01000207.1 GCA_002307095.1 Sulfurospirillum sp. UBA1314 | reverse complement strand
TTGCTAAAGAGATGATCAAAAAGCTCAAAGTATATGCCGGTAGTGAGCATCCACATACAGCGCAAGTTAAAGTAGAGGGAAAGTAATATGGCAAAAGTATACGCAACTGGTAAAAGAAAAACAGCTATCGCTAAAGTATGGGTAAGCGCACCTGGTAAAGGATCAATCACTGTTAATGGTATTGATTTTGAAGCATGGCTTGGTGGTCATGAGACCATTAAAAAACGTGTTCGTCAACCCCTTGCTCTTACAAAACAAGAAGCAAGCTTTGATATCGTAGCTTCTACTCAAGGTGGCGGTTATTCAGCTCAAGCGGACGCTGTTCGTCATGGTATCTCTAAAGCACTTTCTGCTATGGATGCTGACTTTAGAGCGATCCTTAAACCTTATGGTTTATTGACTCGTGACTCAAGAATTGTTGAGCGTAAAAAATACGGTCGCAAAAAAGCACGTCGTAGTCCACAATTCTCAAAACGTTAATTGTTTCTTTACAAGAGTCTTTCGGGGCTTTTGTGCTTTATGCAAGGGATTTTCCCTTGCATTTCTCCCTTTTCCCTTCACTTTTAAATTACTTCCTAAAAAATAAGCTTTAGTTACCATGCTATATCATTTTCTCTATACTAATACGTCAGCTTAAAATTCTTATTTATGTATAATGCTTTAATGTTTTTTAATATATTGGAGCATATAAAATGAGTGAAAAATCACAAAAAGAAGCCCGACTTCTTTTGCTTATCGCAACTCCTATGGTCATACTTTTTTATGGTTTGAAGATTTATGGGGTAGATATTACACCAATTAGCTATCAGAAACATTTCAAAAATCATGAAAAAATAGGGCAAAAGCTCCACTTTAGTCAACCAATTGTATATATAGTGAGAAAAAATCCATCAACAGTACCCATTGTTGATGCAATTCAAAAAGAATTAGAGGGATTGCATTCTGTTGGTTTATATGATGAAAAAATAAATCAATATATTTCAAGCAAAACAGTTTTTACAATTACAGATGTTTATGCATATGCCACACCTTTGAGTGAAAAAACGTTTTGGTATGTTTTATCGGATGAAAAAGGCATAAAATATATTGCATATGAGGGGTATTTAAAATGGTTAACTGAACCTAGTTATCCAAATGCCCAAGTACCACTAGATTTTATTGATGAATTATATTTGAGCAAAAATGCCATGAAAATAAAGTTTCTTGCCCTGAACGAACACAATGAATATTTAACACAAAATTATTTAAAAAAATGTAAAGTAAAAGATTTTATTTTCAGTTTTGCTGATAAAAAAGCAATTGTTATCGCAACTGTAGATTTTACTCAAATGGTATGTTTATATGATGATTTTTGGAGAGGTGCTCAAAGTTGGAGAAACCCTATCTCTTATGAAATTATCAAACAAGAGTGAAGAGGGAAGGTAAAACTTTTAAAGTTTTGCCTAATAACTCGCCAACTCTTTCATCAACACTTGAACATCGTTTTTATCAAAAAAGAGGTTAAACTCTAGCTCTTTAGAAAATTCTTTGAGCAGAGCTATTTTTTTGGTTTGACGCTCATCGGGATTTTGGATGTGCTCTAGCTCTGTGTGGAGTCGTTGTCGGTACATTTGGCGAATTTCTTCTTGTTTTTGGGGGCTTGGTTTGGGTTTAGTGCGTGGTTTGAGCCAGAAATAGCCAAAGACAAAAAGGGAGCTTAACAGGAGAATGTGGGGAAGAAATTCCATGAATTACCTTTACATGTAACGTCAGATTTTGACAAACAGTATACCCAACTACGAGTGATAAAATTTAGACTTCTTTCATTTCTTAAACCACTTTTGTGTAAAATCACCTAAACTAACACAAAGAGGACATCATGCACTTTACAACTCCCCTTAAAAGCAACAGCACCAAAATCATGCTCATTGGTAGTGGCGAACTTGGCAAAGAGGTGGTCATCGAAGCCTCCCGTCTTGGCATCGAAACCGTAGCGGTCGATTCGTATCCGCAGGCTCCTGCGCATTTGGTGGCGAATCGAAGTTATGTGATCAATATGAAAAACAAAGAGGAGCTTTTGGAGGTGATACGCCTCGAAAAGCCGACATTTATCTTGCCTGAGGTTGAAGCACTCAGTATTGAAGCGCTTATTGAAGCGGAGAAAGAGGGCTTTTGCGTCATCCCGAATGCGGACGCGGTCAAAAAGACAATGAACCGTAAAAATATTCGTGAGTTTGCTGCTGAAAAATTAGGACTTAAAACCAGTGGTTATGTCTTTGTTAAAACGCTTGAAGCGTTGCAAGAAGCGACGAAAGTACTTGGTATTCCGTGCGTGGTGAAGCCTGTTATGAGTTCATCCGGTCACGGTCAAAGCGTCATCCGAAGTGAGGCAGACATCCAAAAATCATGGGAGATCGCCAAAGAAGCACGCGGTGATGCAAGCGAGTTGATCGTTGAGGCGTTTGTGCCGTTTGACTATGAGATCACACTTTTGACCGTGCGCAATGGCAAAGAGACGGTCTTTTGTGAGCCGATTGGGCATATTCAAGAAAATGGTGACTATGTGCTCAGTTGGCAACCTGTACCGATGAAGCCTGAAGTGTTAGCCAAAGCGCAGATGATGGCAAAAGCGGTGACGGACGGTTTGGGCGGTCGAGGACTGTTTGGTGTGGAGTTTTTTGTCAAAGACGATGAGGTCTATTTTAGCGAGCTCAGCCCTCGTCCGCATGATACGGGAATGGTCACGATGATCACGCAAAGCCAGAGCGAATTTGCTTTACATGTAAGAGCGGTTTTGGGTTTGCCACTGGACTTTACCTTTTACGGTTCGGGTGCGAGTGGGGCGTTTAAAAGCTCAAATGAAGAGCATGTGCCGACACTGACCATTCCTGAGAGTGCATTTTCTAAAAACTCCTTTGTGCGTATTTTTGGAAAACCTGTGAGTCATGTGGGACGACGCATGGCGGTGGCGCTTGTTTTGGATGAAGTTGAAGCGGCAAAAAAACGAGCCAAAGAGATCGTTGCGTCGATGGTCGGTTAATTTCAGTATTAAATTATTTTTACAATAAATATTTATAAAAAATTTACAAAAGAGGGCTATAATGAAAAAAGCCCAAAATTTAAAGAGTTTTTTATGAATAAACATGTTGTCGAACAGACGGTCATCTTCTTTAGCGTTTCCAAATGGTTGTTTCTCTCCTCAGCCGTTGGTATTATGATAGGCGGACTGATGTCCGTCTTTCTTAACATTCTCTCTACCGCCGAGCAGACGCGGAGTTTACTCCCCTTTCCTTTTTATTTTACCCTTCCGTTTGCGTTGATGCTGACGACGTGGATAGTGCGAACGTTTGACCAAAACGCGACGGGACATGGTACGGAAAAAGTCATTGAAGCGGTGCATAAACGCGATGGCTACATCAATGCCAAAGTAATTCCTGTCAAACTGGTTGCTACGGTGCTGACGATCTTTTCAGGCGGTTCGGTCGGAAAAGAGGGACCTGGTGCGCAAATCGGCGCAGGGGCGGCTTCGTTTGTCGCAACCCTACTCAAATTTTCCAAGTCCGATCGTAAAAAGCTGGTCATTTGTGGTATTAGCGCAGGATTTGCTTCGGTGTTTGGCACGCCTATTGCAGGGGCTATTTTTGGCATTGAAGTGCTTATTATCGGTGTCATTATGTACGATGTTTTGCTGCCTTCGTTTATTGCAGGGTTTGCCGCATTTACAACCGCGCAGTTTTTGGGCGTGACGTATCACTATTATGACATCAATATGTACCGCGCGTTTAACTTGGATTTTGGACTGATTGGGCAAGTGGTTATTGCCGGTGTTTTCTTTGGCATTGTCTCAGACCTGTTTATTACCACCGTCAATAAAATAGAAACAGCGATCAGAACGATTCCGTATAATCGCTATTTAAAAGCCTTTGTTGCGGGTTTGGTGATGGTGGTTATCTCCTATTTCCTCTCGGAGAGTTATCTAGGTCTTGGGCTTGGAACGATTCGCGATGCGCTCAGCCCAAGTACGCTCATTTCCGACAACGTCCATTGGTACGACTTCATTTTAAAAACTATTTTTACCGCGATAACGCTGGGTTCGGGCGGCAGTGGCGGTATTATCACCCCTGTTTTTTACGTGGGCGCGACGAGTGGCGTTGTCTTTGGGCATCTTACGGGCGATCACATCGCTCTTTTTGCAGCACTGGGGTTTGTGAGTGTTCTGGCTGGAACAACCAACTCTCCCATCGCTTCGATCATCATGGCGGTTGAGCTTTTTGGTGTACATATGGCAAATTATGCAGCACTCAGCGTGGTAATTGCCTTTTTGATTACGGGGCATCGCAGTGTCTTTCAGTCTCAAAAATTGGCACTAAATAAGGCAGATAATATCACAATTGGCAAGGGAAATGACCTTGACGATACGTCGATTAGCATCGATATGAAAGATATTGATAAAGTCAAACGCCTTCGCAATCGTTTGCGGTATAAAAGGCTGCGATGGCAAGTAAAAAATGCAAAGGATGATTTTGAATGAGTAAGCGAAAAATTCTCATCAGTGCCTGTTTGATCGGCGAAAATGTCAAATACGATGGCGGCAATAATGCTTTACATGTAAAGATTCTTGAAGCGTGGAAAGAGCAGGGTGTTTTGGTCTCTTTGTGCCCTGAAGTGCTCGGTGGACTAGACGTTCCACGACCTCCTTGCGAAGTCATTGAGGGAACGACCACGGTCTTGTGCAAGAGCGGTGAAGATGTGAGCGTTGCCTTTGCCAAAGGAGCTTGTGAGAGCCTGAGAATTGCCCAAGAAGAGGGCGTGTGCATGGTGATTTTAAAAGCCAGAAGCCCATCGTGTGGCAAAGACATCATCTACGATGGCACGTTTACAAGCACGCGCGTGAAGGATTCGGGTATTACATGTAAGCTTTTGCAAGAGAGCGGCATTGCGGTGTTTAGTGAAGAAGAGTTGAGTTTAGCGGAAGCGTTTTGGAGGCAAAAAGGGGAGTGACCCCTTTTTATTGTTACGCGTTATGCAAAATAGTTTCGATAACGTCTTGGGTGTAAACCTCACTTGCACCTTGTCTCTCCGCCGCTAAAAAGACGTTGGCGGCAATAGCTGGAATGGCATCTGCGCTAATTTCCACCTCTTTTAAACTCACGGGTGCGCCAATTTTGGCAAACCAGCTTTTCAGTACAATGATGCCTTCTTCCGCACTGTTTTGTCCAAAAATCTTCTGCGCAAAACGTTTAAATTGCGCAGGATTTTGCGTGTGATACCATTTCATCCACGCCGGAATCACAATCGCCAAACCTGCACCGTGCGCGATGTTAAAGAGCGCTGAGAGCGAATGTTCGATCATGTGGTTTGGAAAGAGCATTGGGTTGGTGCCTGCGGTTGTTGAGCCATTGAGCGCTTGGGTTGCTGCCCAGGTAAATTCAGCCCGTGCATTGTAATCGTCAGGATTTTGAAGCAAAATCTCGGTCGTTTCCATGACGGTTTGGATGATGCCCTCCACCATGCGTGATTGAAAATGGGGTTGTACGGATGCCGTTAAATAACCCTCGATCACATGCGCGATGATGTCAACGGCGGAATACGCGAGGTAATTTTTTGGGACACTTTTGGTGAGTTCGGGGTTGAGAATCGAGAGTCTTGGGTAGACGTGAATGGAGGCGATATTGTACTTTTGTTGAATCGTATCGTTGGTGACAACAGCATATCCGTTCATCTCGCTTCCCGTGGCAGCAAGGGTCATGATGGCATACACAGGGAGTGCTTTTTCGATGATGGACTTGCCAATGAAAAAGTCCCAAACGTCGCCATGATATAAAGCCCCTGCGGCGATACTTTTAGCGCTGTCCAAAACAGAACCACCACCGATAGCCAGCACGGCTTGTATGTTTTCTTCTTTAGCGATGGCGATGCCTTCGTGCACTTTGGAAAGGATGGGGTTGCTGATAATGCCTGAAAGCTCCACCCACGCGATGCCTTTTTCTTTTAAACGGGCAGTAATTTTTTCGTAGAGTCCATCATTTTTNATGCGCTCACTGCCGTAACAGAGTAACACTTTGGTGATGGCATCGTTGGCAATTGCTTCGCCGATGAGCTCTTCTTTGCCTTTTCCGAATTCAATTTTTGTGGGGTTGTGATAGGTAAAATCAACCATAAGTTCTCCTTGTTTTGATGGGACTATTATAGAGGCGAAGTGCGCAAAAGCGATAGCACATTTATGCAGAATACTTGCCTAATTCTGCATAAAATCTTTACATGTAAACGTCTAAAGTCTTGTTATTTCTGTGCAATCAGGAAGATGTTTAAGCGACTCTTCAAAGCTTCTGTAGGTTTGCAAAGCTATGACAACGATGCTTAAAGGCTCACTCAGTATCTCTTGGAAGTCAATCTCATGGGCTGTTTTGACTCTAAAAGCGAGTTGTTCCAGCGGTGGAGAGAATTCTGCATGGATTCCTTCTTTATTGCCTCTAGCATCCACGCGGTACCAGCCAAAATCTTTGAGATAAATCGCATTGAGTCCATGCAGCATGTAAGGTTCGCTTCCATTATCCACAAGGCTGAGTCGTTGGTAGCAAAAGCCTGCTGGAATGCCATTGGCACGACAGAGTGCAGCTAAAAGATGGCTTTTGGCATAGCACCATCCTGTCTCATAGGCTAAGACATCGCTCGCTTTACATGTAATGATCGCATCCTTATGATCTCCGGTATGGCGAATGTGGTCACGCACAAAGGTAAAACAGTTTTTAGCGATCTCAACATCGCTTGAGGCATCTCCTTTGAGCTCCTGCGCTTTCGCCCAAATCAAAGGGTGCTCAAAATCAATGATCAAGGAGCTATGAAGATAATCTTTTTTTTCATAAAGCATGAAATTCCTTTAGCGATTCGCTAAAAAAGCCAGTTCAGGCGAAGTCATCGAAGGCGTAAATTCGATGATTTCATAGGTTGCGACATCATGAATGTAAAAAGGATCCAACGCGATGATGGCTTCTATTTCTGCCTTGTCAGCTGCAAGCGCTAAGATAACGCCACCATTACGAGGATTTTTACGTCCTGAAGCTAAAAAAACACCTTTAGCGTACTGTGTTTTGAGAAATTCAACATGCGCACTTAAATGTTTATCGACCTCTTCGAGAGATTTGTGATAGGTTAAAACGATAACAAACATTTCAATTCCTTTATGAACTGTAAATCTGATTTTGTGCTTTTTTGGAGAGGGAGCCAAATACGAGGTCGTAGGAGTCATCGATCCACTCAAAGATCGACGCATCGTCCACTTCACCTTCGCAAATGATCGTATTCCAATGCTTTTTGTTCATATGGTACCCTGCGATGACACTCGTGTACATTTCACGCAGTTCTCGAGCATAAAAGGGGTCGCATTTGACATTGATGCGAGGAGGGCGGCTTGCTTCATCGAGGAGGGCGAAGATTTTATTGCCGACTTTGTACACGGCGGTCGTTTCATCAAACGGATACTCTTTAATCGAACCCATGTGACTGAGGCAGTAGTCGCTGAGAATGTCAAAGGTCATAGTATTTGCACCCGCAACTGTTTTCGTGGTCGTTGACCATGCCACACGCTTGCATAAAGGCGTAAATCGTGGTTGAACCTACAAACTTAAAGCCCCGTTTTTTCAAATCTTTGGTCAGTGCGTCGGAGATAGGTGACGTACACGCCGCCGTTTTATAATCAGGAACATCGTTGACAATCGTTTTTCCACCCACATATGCCCAAAAATAGCTGTCAATCGAACCAAACTCTTGGATGATGACTTGAAACAGTTTGGCATTGGTGATGATCGCTTCGATCTTTGGACGGCTTTTGATCACTTCGCCTTCACTTAAGATGCGCTCCACATCCATCTCTCCCATATGCGCCACTTTTTCAAGCACAAAACTGGCAAACGCATTGCGAAAGCCTTCTCGTTTTTTCAAAATAGTAAGCCAACTCAGCCCAGCAGATTGGGTTTCAAGGCAAAAAAGTTCAAAAAGGGAGCGCTCATCATGCAGCGGTTTTCCCCACTCTTCATCGTGGTACGCTACGTAAGTAGGATCGCTCAGTTTGACCCAGCCACAGCGTGAAAGATTTGGAGCCATTATCATTCCTCAGGCAGAAGTATCGTTATGAGATTTTAGCGCAAGAGAGTTAATGAACAGAAACAGAACGATAAAATACTCTAAAAAAGAGAAAAAAACTCCTATTAACTTTTTATTTATAAAGGATTAATAGAGCGTTTAAACAACTCCTCTATACTTTCACTACCAAGACAGTTACCTCCTTTTTGTGTATCACTTAACCATTTTCTAGACAGCTTCCAGATTGCCCGGTCTGGAAGCTTATTCTAATTTTTGACACGCAAAAAGAGCAAAGCTCTTTTTACTACGTTAGCCACTGAGGCACTAAAGCTTTCCAATGATGTTGGTAGAATGATTCTGTGTGGTATAATTTCTTCATGAAAACACTTTTAATCCTCCTTTTTTTCTTTACATGTAATGTCTTAGCCAGCACATTGCATCTGTCCATTTCTGCCAATCCTAGTCGTCTTAATCCTATTTTATCAACCGATAAAACAAGCTCCGATGTTGCCCAATGGATTTTTAATGGACTGATTAAATACGATAAAGACGCGAATATTATCCCTGAACTTGCGGAAAGCTACACTTTTTTAGATGACACAACACTGATTTTTAAGCTCAAACGCGATGTTTTATGGAGTGATGGAACCCCTTTTAGCGCGAAAGATGTGCTCTTTACTTATGAGACGATCACCTCTCCTAAGATTTTTACGCCGTACGCTTCAAATTTTATGCACATTTTACATGTAAAGATGCTGGATGATTTTACTGTGGAGGTTAAGTACAAATACCCGTACTTTAAAGCGCTTGATGTGTGGATGATGGAGATATTGCCAGAGCATTTGCTCAAAAATGAAGCCGATTTGATGACAAGTAAATTCAACCAAAATCCGCGTGGAACGGGGCCTTACACCCTCAGCCAATTTAACATCTCCAAAGACATTGTTTTAAAGGCAAATCCAAGCTATTTTATTCATAAACCTAACATCGATACGATGATTTTTCACTACCTTCCCGATCCTTCTTCAGAATTTTTGATGCTCAAATCGCACCAGCTTGATGTCGGAACGCTCTCACCTTTGCAGTTAGAACGACAAATTGATGAAGATTTTCGCAAACACTATACCCTGTATGAAGAGATATCACACAGCTTTTCGTATGTGGGGTTCAACCTTAAGTCTGACAAATTTAAAGACCCGAGGGTTCGCGAAGCACTTTCGTTAGCGATTGATCGTCAAGAGTTGGTTGATATTTTGTATTTTGGTCATGGTAAGGTCTGCACGGGTCCTTTTTTGCCGGGAACAGGCGTCTTTAACGAAGATGTGAAAGCGCCAAAACCTGATCTTCAAAGAGCCAAAGCGCTTTTAAAAGAGGCAGGGTATGATGAAAATCACCCCTTTGAGTTTGAACTCACCACCAGTGCCAATCGCACAATAGGCGCCCAAGTGTTGCAGTACCAACTCCAAAAAGCGGGCATCGTGATGAAACTGCGTGCCGTAGAGTGGCAAGCGTTTTTAAATACTGTTATTTTTCCTCGCAAATTTGATGCTGTGCTCATGGCATGGTCGATGGGGCTTAAACCCGATGCGTACAGTATTTGGCACAGTGAATCCATCCGCAAGGGCGGATTTAATTTTATTGGTTATGAAAATGCGGAGGTAGATCGCTTGATTAAAGAGGCAGAAACAACAGTGGATCAAGAGAAATTTGATACACTTTATCGAGAGATTTTTGCCAAAATCGTTGCAGATAATCCCTACCTTTTTTTAGTGATTCCCAATGATATTACTGTCGTCAATAAAGAGATAACCCCTGTCTCAACTTCGATAATTGGGGTGATGCATAATGCCATTGATTGGATTAAACCTTAAATTTAATTTTTCTTTCGCGAGAGTTGTGCTATAATTTGACTCTTCACACACAGAATGTTAGAAAGATTAGTTTTAAAAGGATATGGTAATGAAAAAAACATTGTTTTCATTGGCGGCATTAGCATCTTTGGCGTTTGCAGCACCGACTGCATACAACTA
>DBTO01000116.1 GCA_002307095.1 Sulfurospirillum sp. UBA1314 | reverse complement strand
ATTTGGTCAATGCCGTAGCCGAAGTTGAGCGTCGCACCAAGCACATCAAAGCACCTCTCAACATTTCAGTCATGGGTTGCGTGGTCAATGCTATTGGCGAAGCCAAACATGCTGATGTGGCGATTGCCTTTGGTAAAGGGCAGGGGCTTGTCATGGTCAAAGGCGAAGTGGTGGCAAAACTCAAAGAAGAAGACCTTGTCGATAAATTTTTAGAAGCCGTAGAGCTTGCTGCCAAGGAGTACAAAGCATGAGCAATCTGCACAATGTGAACATAGAACGCTCGGTTCTTAGCTCCATTTTATTTAACCCTGCGACGTTTGAAGATATAGCAGCGGTCATTAGCGCGAAAGATTTTTATTTGCCGAGTCATCGTTATATTTACGAAGCGATGGAGGCGTGCGAGAGGGAAGATCTGCCGATTGATGAAGAGTTCATCAAGAAAAAGCTCAACCAACAAGGGCGTTTTGATGAAGATGCGATGCTTGAAATTCTCTCGACCAATCCTCTTCCTGCAACCAAAGCGTATGTCGAAGAGATACGTGAAAAGGCGATTAAGAGAGAGTTGGTGCAGCTGACGAGCGACATCAAAGAGATCGCGGTTGAGAAGGATTTGCCGTCCAATGAAGTGGTCGATCTCGTGCAACAAAAGCTATACCAGATCACGCAAGAGAGCGGCACCAAAGAGTTTCGTGAATCCCCTGAGATGACGCATGCGACCATCGCACACATTCATGAGATGAAAAAGCGTGGAAACTCTGGCGTTGTTGGTGTTGATAGTGGATTTGCTGAGATTAACCGTTTGACCTCAGGTTTTGGTGAGGGCGATCTCATCATCGTTGCGGCAAGGCCGGCGATGGGTAAAACGGCTTTTTGTCTCAACTTGGCGCAAAATGCGTTAGATCGGGGTAAAGGCGTTGCGATCTTTTCCCTTGAAATGCCAGCGGAGCAGTTGATGCTTAGGATGCTCAGTGCCAAGACGTCCATACCGCTTCAAAAGCTTAAAGTAGGCGATATGGGTGATGAACAGTGGGGAAGGTTGACGAGTGCTGCGGATGAGATGAGTAAACGCAAATTTTTCGTGGACGATAACGGCTCTGTGGATATTCATAAAGTCAGAGCAAAACTTCGCAAACTCAAATCGCAACACCCTGAAATCTCACTAGCGATCATTGACTACTTGCAGTTGATGAGTTCGGCGGGGACGAGAGACAGACATATTGAAGTCAGTGACATCAGTCGTGGACTTAAACTGTTGGCGAGGGAGCTGAACATTCCTATCATCGCACTTTCTCAGCTTAACCGTGGGCTAGAAGCCAGAAGCGATAAACGTCCGATGCTGAGCGACCTTAGGGAATCAGGTGCGATCGAGCAAGATGCCGACATGATCTTATTTGTCTACCGTGACGATGTTTACCGCATGCGCGAAGAGAAAGAGAAAGAGCAAAAAGCCAGAACCGAAGGCAAAGAGTACAAAAGTGACTTTTTTGAAAAACCAGAAGAGTCAGCCGAAGTTATTGTTGGAAAAAACAGAAATGGACCCGTTGGCGTGGCGAATTTGATTTTTCAAAAGGCGTGTACGCGCTTTGTAGATGGCGGTAAAAATTCTATTCCGATTGAAGTGGTTCAATACAATGCCTCAATTTCCCAAGAGGCGAAGATTAGCTTGCCTCCTTTATAACCATGTTAAACGTACCAATCTTTGTCAGTAAAAAGGAATTTTTTTTGACACTGATAGTGGTGCTTTGCGTTGCGTGTATCTCCCTTTCCATCGAGTTTTATCACTTCAAAAAACTGACGCGTGAATCGTTACATGTAAACACGGCAACCGTACTCAATCACTACGCGAAAACGAATGAGAAAGGGCGCACCTACGATGTTTTCAAGCTCAAACTGGATGGCAGTGGCGCAGAAGTTTACACCACATCGTGGCGCGTTGTCACGATGGCGATTAAGACGAGGGTCAAGGTCAAGCTAAATGTTGAGAAAGTGACGTTTTTGGACTATCTCAAAGGCTTTTTTGCTCCTTCCTTGGCGCTGTATGAAATCTACGAAGATAACCCACCGTTTGATGTGAAGCCGATGTACTGCTTTGTCGAAGAGCAACATGAAAATGAGAAAATAGCAGAACTCTACAAAACACTTCTGTTTGCCACGCCTATCTCCAAAGAGCTTCGCGACGAGGTTCAAAAATGGGGTATTTCGCATTTGATCGCTATTAGCGGTTACAATGTAGGCGTCATCTCCTTTCTGCTTTTTTTCTTTCTCAAACCGCTGTATCAGTTTTTTCAAAGTCGTTATTTCCCTTACCGTAATGCCACAGCGGATTTGACCATGGTTGTGTTGGTTGTTTTATTTGGCTACATGGTTATCATCGATTTTGTGCCTTCGTTTTTACGTGCCTTTGCGATGAGTGTTTTGGGATTTTTTATCTATTCACGAGGCATCAAAGTGCTCTCTTTCGAGATGCTGGGGCTTACAACATTAGGGCTTTTAGCGCTTTTTCCTAGCCTTGTTTTTTCGCTCTCCTTTTGGTTTTCGGTGGCAGGAGTCTTTTATCTTTTTCTCTTTTTACACCATTTTGAAAGCCTCAATCGCTGGGTCTTACTTGCCATCATCGATTTGGGTGTTTTTCTCTTAATGGTTCCTATCGTGCACACCTTCTTTCCCGTCTTTACCTTTTTACAGCTCACTTCACCACTTTCAAGCCTCGTGTTTATCGTCTTTTATCCACTGGGCGTGCTTTTACATGTAATGAATTGGGGAGGTATATTTGATAGCTATTTGCTGGAATTCTTACATGTAAAGACCCAAAGCTTTACGCTTAGTTTTCCTGTATGGTTTTTAGCTAGCTATGTTGGGTTTTCACTTTTAGCGATCCGTTTTCGTAGCCTACTTTTTGTCTGTCTAGCACTTTGCCTCACAAGTCTTTTTTTTATTGAGGTAGCGCTTCCATAGCGTCATTGATTTTTTCATAGACTGAAGCATCTAAGAGAATCTGTGGCACGGTAATATCTTTTGTATTGTCCAATTTTTTAAGCCCTTGTGTACTAAAAGAGGGCTCTTCAATGGAGCTAAAGCCATCAGGTTTTTTACCTGTAATTTTTTGTATATATGCAATATTGCGTTGGAAAGCATCTTTATTTTCACAATGCAAAACAGGTCTATCATAACAATAAGGCATTAGCCTTGATGCGTAGTTTAGATTGGCATCATGAAAGATTTTAACATGAGGGTTATCTGTTTTGACACTACTCCCCGGATTGTGAGAGTTGTAAACAACGGCTTGGAGATTTTGAGCATTTTTGATATTCCAATGCGTTGCATGGTAGGATCCAACAAATAACACCATAGGTCCGCTTGCTTTAGACAACCAAAGATCCAAGCCATGGTCATTTCGCCATCCACCGTATAATCCAACCGTATAGATTTTGGTTTGAGGGGTTAGCAGTGATTTAAATGTAGTATCTATTTCCTGTGTTGCCTCTTGGATATCGCATAAAAAATCAACTTGCCCGTAGTTGTTCATGTACTCAACTTCTACGCGGTGTTTTCCTTGTGTAAAGGTATAAGGAATTGTGGCTGATTGGTCACCTTCATAAATGACATTTCCATCAATAATAACTTTAGCTTTTGCCCAACTGATAGAGAGAACGATGTTTTTTGTACTTTGCTTATCAAAGGTAAAATCTCCCACCCAAAGTCCTAGAAAATTATCAGGTGCGATAAGGTAAAACTTCTTTTTATCCGAATAGTGCACACTAATGCTAGCGGTGTCTTCAAAATGCATCACATACGTAGGCATATTGGATTGCATAAAGTAGCCGCGAAATTTATTGCTAGGAATATGCTCCTCATCAATTTTAACTATCTCTGACCAACGCTTTTTCTCAAACGCATAGAAAGGATCCTTACGTCGTTTTTCAGCGACTATTTTAGCTTCATTGATGTTTTGTTCGATTTGCTCAAGCTCTTTATATTTTTCCTTATCGAGTATAATTTCGGGCAATGCTATAGTGTTATATTTAGAAGAAGGGCTAAATCCTGTTAGGTTCATATCTGTATAGCGCATGATTTCTTGATTGAGTACTTTTAATTTTTGCGGGCCATTTTGGCAATTAAAGCCCATTGGCGCATAATCATTGCATTGTGATAAGGTAGGCAATTCTGTCAATGGTGTTAGTTTCTTTGCCCGTAAAAGCAACACATTATCGCAATCCGTTTTGATGGTATCACCAACGCCATTGTAAACGATTGCCTTTAAATTCGACTCTTTACAATGCGTGATTTCCCATGCGGTAGCTCCACCTTCACTTGATTTTAAAAAGGCAATGGTAGGAGCATTGGATGTTGCAAGATCGATAGTTTTACGTTTATAGCCAAAAATATAATAGAGATTTGTATCTTTTTGCACAAAAGGTTGCAAGCTTTGTGTAATGTTTTCATCACTCAAAATAGGCTCATAATCGCTCATCCTAACATACATTTTGGTTGGCGTGACATTGGTATTAACAACTTTGATTTTAACGGTATGAAATCCTGGCGAAAAGGTGTAATCATAAGAGTTTGTACTAGTAATTTTCTGAATGACTTGATCATCAATGATGAGGTATGCTTTTGCCCAAGTTAAATTAAAATGAAATGTTTTTTGTATGGATTTAGGCGTAACAATCATCCCTTCCATAAGAACGAAAAAGTCTTTTTCCTCATCATGATATAGTTTTTTCCCCGCATGACCTTCAAGGTAAAAGAAGGGTGCAATGTGCTCTTCAAGTGTGAATGTCTCAGTGCCATCTAGGGCTTTAAGTTGCGTAAAGTCTGCATTATGATAGCTAATAAAAAAAGTATTAACCGGTAGCTGAAACAGTGGTGGAAGAGCTGATTTACCTAAATAAAAACCGATTGCTACTAGTCCTAAAATGATAGTTATTTTAAACGTGGGAAGCAATTTTGATTTATGAAAGAGTAAAACGAGCAGTATTAATAGCCCTATAAAGATGAAAATAAAATCGTACACAAACATGATGCAATCCTTTTTTGTTGAATGCTACTAGCTGATACGGGAAAAGTTTATCATAATAATCACCTGTAAAATAGGTGTTAAATATATCTATTTATTAAAGTTTATAATTGTCGGCTTGAGCCTCTTTTTCATTCAATAAAAAGCAGAATTTCAGACCATAAAGGTAAATAAACCATGAAAAATAGATCCAGAGGAAGAAGAAAAGAAGGATGCTAAAGGAGCCATAAATGCTCAGATACGTTTTGTTGTAGCTTACATAATAGACAAAAAGAATTTTAGAGACATACCAAAAAAGGGAAGCAACAAAGGAGGAGAAGAGGGCACTTTTAAGGTGAATTTTTATTTTAGCGGAGACCGAATACATGATGAAATACAAAAGCCAAACAATCAAATAGGGCGAAAAACGAACCAAATTAATCGAACTGGTTACATCACTTTGATCCAAAACCTCTTGCACGACTGCGGAGCTGTAAAAAAAGATGATCAATCCAAGCGGCATTAAGGTTACCATCGTCCAGTAGGTTGCGAGCGCTTCCCAAAAACTGCGTGAGGGAATCTCAAAGATTTTACTGACGATTTTTTCATAGTCCAAAAAAAACATAATGGAGATGTACAGCACAAAGATAATGCCTACGACTCCCATATTGCTGGTATTGGCAATAAAATCTCGCAGATAGCCAATCATCACATCTTGTTGGGTAGGAATGAGTGAGCTAAAGATAAAGCCTTGAAGTTTTTCGTAATAAACTTCAAAAAGAGGCAGTTTGGTAAAAATACTAAAGGTAATAAGAAGGATGGGGATCAGCGCTAAAATGGTGTGAAAACTAAGCGAAGAGGCGTAGTGTGCAAGCTCTACGTCTCTTAACTTTCTGAAAAATTCTACACCACTTTTAGTGTTTAACAATTAGAGTCCCATTTTGGCAGGGTTTAAAATATTGTTAGGATCAAACGCTTTTTTGACCGAGCGGAAAAGCTCCATTTCAGCTTCACTAAAAGCAAGGTGCATAAATGGCGCTTTGCTCAGCCCGATGCCGTGTTCTCCACTGAGCGTTCCACCAAGAGCAACAGCGGCTTTAAAAATCTCTTCGATCGCGTGATGTCCGATCTCAAGTTGTTTTGGATCACTTCCATCAACCATGACGTTGGTATGAACATTACCATCACCTGTATGCCCAAAACACGGCACGGTGACGTTGTATTTTTGTGCAATTTCGCCAATGGCTTTAAGCAAGGCTGGAAGTTTGCTGCGAGGAACAGTGATGTCTTCGTTCATTTTTTTGCTGCCATAAATGGTGATAGACTGGCTCGCATTGCGTCTGGCAAACCAGAGGTTTTTAGACTCTTCAGGCGTAGTCGCTCTTTTTAAGCCACTACAGCCATTTTCCAAGAACGCTTGTTCGATGATGTCAAGCTGTTCGGTGAGTTCTTCTTGGGTGTTACCATCCACATCGGTGATGAGAATCGCCCCTGCATCTTTGGGTAAGCCTTTGTTGAACTTTTGCTCAACGGCATTGATGGAGAGATTATCTAAAAATTCCATCGCAACGGGTGTAACGCCTGCTGCCATCGTTTTATACACGGCATTCATGGCATCATCGACTGTTGGGAAAACGCCCATAGCGGTTTGTGCCATCTTAGGTTTAGCGATGAGTTTTAAAGTGATTTCGGTAATGCAAGCAAGTGTGCCTTCGCTGGCAATAAGAATACCTGCGATGTTATATCCTGCGACATCTTTAATGGTACGTTTTCCTGCACGAATGATCTCACCATTGGGCAAAACAGCACGAAGTGCCATCACGTAATCTTTCGTGATGCCGTACTTCGCTGCACGCATACCGCCTGCATTTTCGCTGACATTGCCACCAATGGTGGAGTACTCTTCACTCGCAGGATCGGGCGGATAAAAAAGTCCTTGTGCCTCAACGGCTCGTTGCAAGTGCATGTTAATGACGCCAGGTTGTACTACGGCGACCATGTTTTCCATGTCGATTTCTAAAATTTTATTCATATGTTTTTCAAACGCTAAGATGATGCCACCATTGGCGGGTAAGGCACCACCCGTAAAGCCACTTCCAGCTCCACGAGGCGTGATGATAATGCGGTGTTCATTGCAATACTTTAAAATCTCACTCACATCGTTCTCATCCCTTGGAAATAAAACAGCGTCTGGCTCATAACGTGTGCGTGTTGCGTCGTAACAGTATGCAATCAGATGCGCTTTATCGTCATAAACGTTCTCTTCGCCTAAAAGGGTTTTGAAATACTCGATGTTTACTCTTTCCATAGGGTGTCTTTTCTCTCTACAAT
>DBTO01000154.1 GCA_002307095.1 Sulfurospirillum sp. UBA1314 | reverse complement strand
CTATCAATTATGCGGTCAACAATCTCAGTTTTTACAAAGATGATCTAAGCATTCACGCACTTAAGGTGATGTTGCAAAATGAAGAGAAGATCTCGCTTGCAAGCAGTGCTTCTTTTGATCCACTCAAATTTTATGGTGAACTAAACGTTGCACACCTTCCGCTTTCAAACTTTTGGCGATACGCCCTACCAAGTATGCCAGCAACCCTTACTCAAGGCGAGCTTACCCTTAGAGTTCCTTTTTCCATTGATTTAAGTAAAGAAAAACCATTGGTCTCTTTAGAAAAAGCCTCCGCTTCTTTAGAGAACATTCGGTTAATGGATGATGCAAACAAAACGGTTATTGAAGTGCCTTCTTTAAGTCTTGCTAATATTGATTTTGACTTGCAAACTTCTACGATCAACATCGAAAAAGCTCTGATTTCCAAGCCTTTTGTGGACGTCCAATTGGAAAAAGATTATGCGCTGAATTTAGTGCGTCTGTTTACGCCTAAAGGTGCACTAGTGCAGCCAAAGGCACCAATGCCTGCTGCGCAAGAGAGCAAAAATGAGTGGAAATTTGCACTCAAAACATTCGAAATCTATGAAGCATCTATCGATGTTACGGACAAAAATGTCAAAAGTACGCCTATCCACTTGGCACCTTTGAAATTGACCGCTCAAAACATTACGCACGATCAAACTAGCCCTATTAGTTATGATTTTAACAGCACCATAGACACCACCGCGTCTTTAAGCGCAAAAGGTGTTTTTACTCCTGCGACAGCTTCACTTGAGATGGTCATGAATGCCTCGAAACTCTCGTTAGAAAAAGCGCAACCCTATATAACGCTCTTTACAACCACGCTCATTCAAGACGGTTCCTTATCGCTCACGTCTAAGATTACCGCTTCATTTGATCAAAAGCCAACGTTCAAAATTCAAGGGGATGCAACCATATCGAAATTTTCACTCGCGGATAGATTAAAAAACTCGCTGGTGGCATGGGAAACGCTAAATGTGAGCAGCATCGCATACACGCTCTCGCCTGCAACACTTAGCATTCAAAAGATCATGCTGGATAAACCGTATATCAATCTTGACATCAAAAAAGATGGCACTACCAATTTTTCCAATCTTTTAAAGACACCACAAACGCCTGCAAAAACACAAAAGTCTCAAACGACACAAGATGCGATGTCTATGTATATTGGCAATATCGTACTTAAAAGAGGAACAACGCATTTTAAAGATGCTTCTTTGCTCCTTCCTTTTGCAACCTTTGCAGATCGCCTCAATGGATCAATGTCAACCCTTGATACCAAAAACACGAAGCCTTCCGTGCTTAAACTCGAAGGAAAAGTCGATAAATATGGCTATGCAAAGATTGATGGATCTGTTTTACCGTTTGATTTTAAAAATAGAGCCACGCTTAAAATTCTCTTTAAAAACATCGATATGCCTTCCCTTTCGCCGTATACGGGCAAATTTATAGGCTACGCGATTAAAGAGGGGAAACTCTCCATGGATCTAAATTATAAAATCAAAAAAGGGGTCATGGAAGGTGCCAATAAAATCAACCTTGACTCACTACTGTTGGGTGAAAAGATCGAAAGCAAAGATGCAACCAATCTTCCTTTAGGACTTGCCATCGCTATTTTAAAAGATTCCAAAGGACAAATCGACCTTGACCTTCCCGTCAGTGGCGATCTAAATGACCCTGAATTTCGTTACGGGAGCATTGTATGGAAAGCGATTGGAAACCTCATTGGAAGTATCGCGACCTCTCCATTTAAACTTTTAGGCTCCATACTAGGAATTGAGACAGAAAATCTTAAAAGTATCGATTTTGCGGCGGGTGAATTTGCATTGATTGCTTCTGAAGAGGAAAAAATAGAGCAGTACTGTCAGATTTTAGACAAAAGAGCGGAACTCAAACTCATCATTACGCCAAGCTTCAATGAAACTCTCGATACCAAAGCGCTTCAAGAGCAAAATGTTACAGCGCAAATCGAAGCATTGATCCCTAAAAAGAGCAAAGAAGATGATAGTTATGGCAAAACGATCAAAAAACTTTTCATTCAAAAATACTCGGATGATGCGTACAGCAAGCTCTTGAAAACCTATAAAGAGGAGAATTTAGATCTTGGTGCCATTCACGATGCTTTGATCTCTAAGATTGCTGAGGGTATCACGATTGCACCTGAAGTACTTCAAAATTTAGCGTTGAAACGATCCGATACCATCATTCAAACCTTGACGACGAAGTATAAAATAGCACCTGAGAGACTCATCAAAAATGAGCCCCAAGCCAGTGATGCGATTCGTGATGAGTGGGTAGGCTGTCCGATTGCTGTGAGTAATTAAGCGTGCAAGGCTTCTATTTTGAAGCCCTCACGCTCCACTTTAACTCAGTGCTTCTAAGGATTTTTTAACGTCACTTGCGTGATCTTTCACTTTGACATTAGACCAAAGCTTGGCAATTTTACCGCTTGGATCAATTAAGAACGTTGAGCGTACGATGCCCATATACTCCTTACCACAAAACTTTTTCAACTGCCAAACACCATAATTTTGCGCCACTTCTGTACTCACATCGGAAAGCAGTGTAATTTCCAATTTTTGCTTGGCAATAAATTTTTGATGCGACGTAGCACTATCAGGGCTCACACCTAACACAACGGCATTTAATCCCTCAAAACTTGGAAGTGCCGCTGTAAAATCGCATGCTTCTGTGGTACATCCAGGTGTGCTATCTTTTGGGTAGAAGTAAAGCACGATCCATTTACCCTCTAAGTCTCGCAGGGAAATTTCGACATTGTCTTGATTGGGAAGACTAAGATTTGGGGCTTTATCGCCTATTTGTAACATATAAATTCCTTTGTTGATATTTTCTAGCATATTACCACAGATTTGATCTGGGTATAGTCTTCCAAAAGCGCAAAATAAGGTCCCTCTTTTCCAACGCCACTTTGTTTAATACCGCCATATGGTTGAAGATCAAATCTGAGCGTTGGAATATCATTAATCACAATGCCGCCCGCATCAAGCTCGTCAATTGCTTTTTGTGACATAGAGAGATCATTGCAAAAAAGGGAGTATTGAAGCCCATAATCTGAGGCATTCATCTTCGCTTTCGCTTCATCATATCCACTGACTTTAATGAGCGAAACAATCGGCGCAAAGGCTTCTTCACACACAATTGACATCGACTCAGTCACATCTGCCATAATGGTCGGCGCAAAGAGAAGACCTTTACATGTAAAACCACAAAGTGGCTTCGCTCCTTCATCAACCGCACTTTTTATCCAACGCTTTGCTTTCTCCACTGCTGTTTCATTGACCATCGGACCGATAAACGTTTGCTCATCATACGGGGAACCTACATGTAAACTTTTTGTCTCTTCTACAAGTGCTTTTGCAAACAATTCATAAATGCTTTCATGTACGTAAATGCGTTGCAAAGAAATGCACACTTGTCCTGAGTTAATAAACGCACCTACCGCACATCGCTTGGCAGCAAGTTTAATATCAGCAGAGAGATCAATGTACGTTGCGGCATTACCACCTAATTCGAGTGCCACTTTTTTAATCCCTGCTTTTTGGATGATCTCACGACCGACGCTCACGCTTCCTGTAAAGCTAATGACACGCGGAATATCGCTGGTGATAAGTGCGTCGTTCACCCCTTCACCACTGTAAATGAGACTGAGCGCATCATGAGACGCATACGGACTTTCGATGAAAAGTTTGACGAGTTCATACGCCGTTCGTGGCGCTTGTGAGGTAGGTTTTAGAATGACGGCATTACCAGCAACTAAGGCTGGTGCAATTTTATGCGCGACAAGATTCAGTGGAAAATTAAACGGTGTAATCGCAAGCACCACACCCACAGGTTCTCGCTTGTAAAATGCCAAACTCTTTTTACCGCTTGGCATTGCTGAGGTATCGAACGTTTCACCGTTTACATGTAAGATTGCATTGGCGGAGAGTTTAATGGTTTCAATGCAACGATCAACCTCGACGCGTGAAAAAGCGATCGGTTTTCCCACTTCATCGGTTATACAAAGTGCTATTCGCTCACGCTCAGATTCCAGCTTTTGCGCTACATCTAAAAGCCAATTCATGCGTTGATGCAGAGGAATGTGTTTTACATGTAAAGCGGCATTTTGGGCACACGCTAGAGTGTCTTTAGCATCTGTTGCATCGCACACGCCAAAGCTTGAAACGACACGTCCATCAAACGGCGAACGCACCTCTTTATACACTTTTGCTTCTTTACATGTTGAACCAACATACAGCTTTGCTTTCATGATTTTCACTCCTAGTTTTGTCACTCAAAGCACCAAAGGTGCGTGGGCATTCCGCCAAGGAAAACCCAGTGTTAACGTAGTCTTTAGAGCTTTGCTTTAAAGACGTGCCTAGAATGAATTATAACGCAACTTTTCATACTAAAACTATCTTTAATCAATTTTTGGCTAACATAATATCTCTTTAGAAAACGACTTTTAAGAAGGTAAAACAATGGATAAAGCAAAATACATTTGGATGGACGGCAAACTCGTTGCATGGGATGATGCAAAAATACATATTTTAACCCATACACTGCATTATGGTAACGGTGTTTTTGAAGGAACACGTGCGTATATGACTGAAAATGGACTGGCAATTTTTAAGCTCAAAGAGCACACCAAACGCTTGCTCAATTCTGCCAAAATCACTCGTATTAAAGCGACCTATTCACAAAAAGAACTCGAAGCGGCTCATATTGAGCTTCTGAAATCAAACAACTTTACGTCCAATGTTTACATTAGACCGCTGATCTATTTAGGATACGGCGTTATGGGACTCAATCATGCACAAGCACCCGTCAATACGGCCATTGCGGCATGGCAATGGGGCAGTTACCTTGGCGATGACGGCATTGAAAACGGTATTCGCGTTAAAATCTCTTCGTTTGCAAGAAATCCAGTAAGTGCCAATATGGGTAAAGCCAAAGCAGCGGCAAATTATCTTAACTCTCAAATGGCAAAATACGAAGCCTTAGAAGCTGGTTATGAAGAAGCATTGTTACTTGACGAAGATGGCTTTATCGCAGAAGGCAGTGGTGAATGCTTTTTTATCGTCAGAGATGGTGTTTTAATTACGCCTCCCAATGATACATCGCTTGAAAGCATCACACAAGCAACCGTGTTAGATCTTGCACGTGAAGCGGGTATCCCCATCGAGCGCAGACGCATTACACGTGATGAAGCGTACATTGCGGATGAATCGTTTTTTACAGGTACCGCTGCTGAAGTGACACCGATCAAAGACATCGATAACTACATCATAGGGAATGGAAAACGAGGCCCTGTAACCAAACAACTTCAAGATGC
>DBTO01000071.1 GCA_002307095.1 Sulfurospirillum sp. UBA1314 | reverse complement strand
CTATCATCGCAGTAAAATTTCATTCTTGCGTCGCCAATCTCGGCGCCCTACGCTTTTTCGATGCGACACAAGCCGCCCTTAGTTTCAGGAATCTGAGTAATGATGTCGTAACCATAGTTAGTGACGGTATTGACACTTTCGCCGCTAGCATATGGCTTCGTTCCTGCTGGGAAATTACCCGTTCTGTCTGTTCCTTGGAAGTGTCCAGCAAAGTGGAATGGCATAAAGACCATATCAGGAAGTACCGTGAGAGAATACTTCGCTTTCACTTTGATTTTAGTCCCTTCAGGTGAATGAATCCACATCATTTCCCCATTTTTAATGCTGTGTTTAAGCGCCAAATCCGGGTGAATGCTACAGAACATTTCAGGCGTTAAAGCTGCAAGGTATTTGGATGAACGATTCTCAACACCTGCACCATTCATATTGACCAAACGTGCCGTAATCATGTTGATCGGGAACTCTTTACTGTAATCTTTTGCGCTTTGAACAGAAATATACTTCGTCATAACACGGAAATGGTTTGGCTTATCCGCAAACGACGGATATTTTGCTGTCAAATCATGGCGTTGTGAGTGAAGTGGCTCACGGTGTAATGGAATACGATCTGGGAATTCCCAAACAATACTTCGCGCTTTCGCATTACCGTATGGACAAATACCTGCTTCCATACTTTTTTGAACCAAAATACCGCTGTTATCGACTTTCCAGTTCGCACCACACGCCGCTTTTTCTTCTTCAGTGAGGGTAATGCCCAACACTTTTTCGATGTTGTCTTTGGTGATTTCAGGGTGACCCATCTCGATTTTTGAGCCTTTAGGGAAAGAACCTTTTTCAGCCAAGAGACTCACACCATCTTTTTCCAAACCAAAGTTATTTCTAAAGCCCATACCACCTTCACTAACAGGAATACTGGTATCGTAAAGGTTTGGTGAACCACCGTGTGTTTTTGTCCAACACGGCCATGGAAGTCCGTAAAATTCGCCTTTCATTGGTCCCATTCCCGCACCCGTTACTTCATCAAACATATGCCAGTTGTCGGTATGTTTTTTAACGCGCTCAGCCGTCCAACCACTTAAGCCGATGGTTTTGATGATACGCGCAATCTCGTTGGTCGCATCTTCTGGCCATGTAAACGCTTTTTTCTCAGGAATCATCTCTAACTTACCATCTTTGGTCTCTTGCATCATCATACCTTTGGTATAAAGATCGTAGAAACCTAAACGTTTGGCAAGTTCAAACATGATGTCTTGATCGGCTTTACTCTCATAAAGTGGCTCAACGACTTTGTAACGCCATTGGGCACTTCGGTTCGTTGCAACCACCAAACCACTGGTTTCAAACTGCGTGGCTGCAGGAAGCAAGAAGATATTGTCTTTTTTATCGGTTAATATAGCCGCTTCGTTCACAAAAGGATCGGCAAGGACGATCATCTCTAAATTATCAAGTCCCTCTTTTACTTTTGCTTGTTGTGCAATCGAAGTGATACCATTTCCCATAACAATGAGTGCTTTTAATGTTGTGCCTGCATTGTCAATTTTATCATCACTTTTAACGCCTTCAACACCAGCCCACCAACGTGCTAGGGTAAAACCTGGTTTACTCATCCACGCAGGATCTTTAAATTGTGATTTAATGTAATCAAACTCAACGCCCCACTGTTTTGCAAAGTATTTCCAAGAACCTTCTGCTAAACCATAGTAGCCAGGAAGTGAGTCAGCTAAACAACCCATATCGGTCGCACCTTGAACGTTATCGTGACCTCTAAGGATGTTCGTACCGCCACCCGCTTTTCCCATATTACCAAGGGCTAGTTGGAGAATCGGAGCGAGACGAGTATTTGATGTGCCAATAGTATGTTGTGTGAGACCCATCGCCCAAATCAATGTACCCGGACGATTTTTCGCATAAATCGTTGTAATTTGAATCAAGGTATCGACACTGACACCTGTCACATCGGAAGTGACTTCGGGCGTCCATTTAAGTGCTTCGGCTCTAATTTCATCCATTCCATACACACGGTTTTGAATATACTCTTGATCTTCCCAACCATTTTTAAAAATGAGGTGAAGCATACCGTACATAAACGCGATGTCTGTACCGGGGCGAACTTGTGCAAAAATATCTGCTTTAGCCGCAGTTTTAGTAAAACGTGGATCAATAACGATTAATTGAGAGTTATTTCTCTCTTTTGCTTTTAAGAAATGTTGGAAACCAACTGGATGGTTTACCGCTGGATTTGCGCCAAAAATAATAATTGCTTTAGACTTTTGTATATCTCCAAGGGAGTTTGTCATAGCACCATATCCAAATGTATTCGCCACACCGGCGACTGTGGAAGAGTGTCAGATTCTTGCTTGATGATCTGTGTTATTGGTACCAAAAAAGGCCGCGAACTTTCTAAAATAGTACGCTTGCTCATTACTCATTTTGGCTGATCCTAAAAATTGAACGGCATCAGAACCATCTTTTTTCTTAAGATCTGCTAGTTTGGTCGCAATGCGGTTAAGCGCATCGTCCCAACTTAAACGTTTCCATTGACCATTTTCTTTGACCATTGGGTATTTAAGGCGTACTTCTGATCTGACCATATCGATCATATCGGCACCTTTACAGCAGTGTCCACCAAGGCTAATTGGGTGATCCCCAGCAACTTCTTGACGAACCCACACACCATTTTGAACCTCTGCGATCACACCACAACCGACGGAACACGAAGTACAAATTGTCTTAACTTTTTTGCTTCCAGGAAACGGGTTTTTGACCTCTTCCTCGGTTGCAGCACGCGTTACATTCTCACTGGCAAATCCTGATGTCGCGCCAAATACGCTCGCAACAGCTGCCATTTTGAGGAAAGAACGACGGCCGACAGTCGTACTTAGAGCACGTTCTGTTATTTTTTCCATAACGTTATACCTCCTCTTTTTACAGGGCAGATTTGTAATAATCTTCCCATGCTTGTGTTTTCTTATAGGTAATCTCTTTCTTTTTAGATTTCCCTAAAACAACGCCATTTGTGCCTTTTGAATCAGAAGAACTCGCTGTCGCGCTCACGACACCAACGGCTGCAAAAGCACCCACCAGTGCAGCTTTTGCAACAAAGCCACGTCTGCTCTCATTCATTTGGAACCTCCTTCATAGTCTAAATCCCTTACACGCGAAGAGATTGCTCAAAAAAACCACACTTTTCTTGAGCAACCTCTTTGGGTTACTAACGAATAGCTCGCTCCACTTTTTCTTCAAGCCCTGCCATTTTTTTCGCTTTATTTTCCGCACGCCTTCGTGCTTCTGCGCCAGAGATGGCTTCAACGGGTTTAACGACGCGTACTTTCTCGACCATCGGTGGTTTTGCCACTTCAAAGTACATGCGCTCAAACGCCATGAACGCATTTAAAACAATCGCAATGGATTGGTACGCTTTAGACATCGGATGTTCGTAAACGTTGATGACAAATTCATCCACAAACGGATTAATCACTTCAACAAAAAGACAATGTTGAATATTTTCGTACTCTTTTCCGCCGTGCATAATGAGTTCGATGAGTTCGTGCATAAAGGTAAAAATAAATCCAACGCTGTCCTCATTCTCTTTGAAATGGGTTTCATCACGTCTGATTTTGGTTTTGGCAAGGAAGTTTTTAACGGCAACACGTTTATGACCGCTTTCAACCCCTTCGTCATAATACGAAGCGGTATTGCGAACGACTTTATAAGCAGGGTTGTGGAAGATGTCATCGTACTCCTGAATCAATGCCTCTTGACCACAGGTGTTTAGAAAAGCTTGAATCTCTTTGAGGGCCTCACCCGAATTTTCATCCATAGGATTTTCAATCATCACAGGCAATGCTTCATTAATCCCAAAATAGCGATCACTGTTTGTCGTAAAAACAAACATTTTACTCAAAAAGCCATAGTAGAGTGAGCGAGCTTTATTAACCGATTCTTTATTTATCATTTCTTTGTGCCTCATTTCTTAAAGTCAACAAAAGTAGACCGATTTAGTCCTGTTTGCATAAAATAGCTTAAGAACCTCGAAAACAAGGGATAAAACACGGAATCTTTGTGGAAACATTGCCCTTTTTTACGCTTTGTTGTCTCGTATCAGTAAACAGTTGTTGACCGATTTTTAGAAAATGTACCACAGATTTACTTAGGTAAAAATGGTAAAAAAAGAGTAGTAAAAAAACTTAAATATAACTTAAATATGCAAATTAAGCATATTGCTTGGAGGATTAAAGCAGATGGCAAAGTATAGTTCAGAGAATGTTAAATCTCCCTGAACACGTTTTACATGTAAAGCGCATGCTAGCTTAAAAAAGCCCCTTTTCTGGGGCTTTCCTCTTTACATGTAAAGCTTGCATGTAAAACACTTTCTG
>DBTO01000026.1 GCA_002307095.1 Sulfurospirillum sp. UBA1314 | reverse complement strand
AAAATTATTGGGGTGTTGATACGCGAGAGAAGCGGTATCGTCCCTATTTTGAGAAGCTTGCAGCTCTGGAGTTGCCGTTGATCATTCATGTGGGAAGCGAGAGCAGTGTGCATTCCGATAAAATCTGCGAAAGCATTGAGATGCTGCGCCAGCCTTTGGAAGTAGGCGTGAAGGTCATTTGCGCGCACATGGCGCTCAGTTACGAGCCTCGTCACCTCTTTAAAGCACTCTCATCCAATCCCAAACGGTTTAACGAAGACTATTTCACCCTGCTTGAGATGCTCAAAACACACGATAACCTCTACGCCGATGTGTCAGCGCTTCTGACCCCCGTGCGCGCCAAAGTGTTGCGCCATCTCTCCATGCAAAGTGACATTCACCCCAAACTGCTCTTTGGAAGTGACTACCCTGTGCCGTTTACGACGGTCTGGAACAGCTACGACATAGCGCTTTTAAAACGCATTTGCATCGCCCAAGAGAAGAATGTGTTTGATCGTTACGCCAAAGCGATGTTGGTTTATTTTCCTGCAAATAATCCTATTTATTTGAATTATCGGAAAGTTTTACATGTAGAGTAGGGCACTTTACATGTAAAGCTATACAACAGAGTGTTTGAGTAAAATAATGAAATGATTTAATCTAAAAAAATATTATTGATTGTTAAATAGTGATTTTTGTGAAACGTAGCACAAGGGAACGAAATGAAACGATATAAAAATATGTACGTAGTGATGTTGGCAGTGATACTTTTTAGTGCAACATTGGCAATAGCTGGAGCTTGCGATGATGATCCTACGATTATCACTATGAATGATGTTAATAAAACCTTGGAACAGGTATCTTCAAAAGAGTATCAAAAACTTGGTGAAGCTATCAACATAGCTAATGAGTTCATAGTGGGTTATTATCTTGGGGGTGTTCATGAGGCGGCGGCACGTTGGTGGACAGATCGTTACGAAGGATCTGTGGATGGAACACCTTTGGGTATAGTAAAGGACAATACTCCATGGTACGGTGATAATGTTGTTATTTCTGGAAACAAAATTAATAAAATTTTAGATGATACGTCAAAGGGAAATTATCCATTAGGTTGCCCCAATATACATTTAGTAAGTATTACTCAAAATAACAATGGAATTGCTTTACGCTATGATTTTCGTGTTATTGGAGTCTTTTCTTTAACTGAACAAAAGTTTGATACCTCACATGATGGTGAAATATGGGCGATAGAACTTAATTTCAACCAAGAAAATAAACTTGAAGATATACGATTTTTAGCTGAAAGCGAAATTCAACTTTATAAAAATGGACTTGAAGCTGCGCAGGATGTCTTGAAATGGAGTACACCTAAAAATTCTAAATGGACTAAAGAAGGGCTTGATGCGATTAAAAAAGCTGTAAATGAGATGCAGCAAGCTGGCACTATATGTCAAAATTATTGATAAAAGTGCCTACACAAATTTAATTGAATCTTTTTACTTGTAAAGCCCAATCCCACCATTTTCTAAGAAATCCTTAAGACAAAAAAGATTATTATGTCGATAAACTTAAACATTTAGGAATATAAGATGCAAATGGAATATGCCAAAGATTTACCACTTGAATGGAAACCGATGTCTGCCATCTTTATGGCTTTGGGCGATGCGCATCGTCAAAAAATTCTTTTACTTTTTGAAGATGATGAGCGTCTTAACGCAGGAATGATCGCTGAAGTGTCACCTTTGGCGCGCACCACTGTTTCGCATCACCTCAAAATCCTTCATCAAGCCGAAGTGCTTTTAAGCGAGAAGATCGGCAAAGAGGTTTGGTTTTGGGTCAATAAACCGCTTTTAGAAGCGACTTTTAGCAATGTCTTAAATTATCTACACGGGAACTAACATGATCAAAACACTTCTTCGCATCATCCTTCGTTTTTTATTTAAAATTCGTGTTCAGGGGCATTTTAGAGCCAACCGAGCCGAGCCGATGCTCATCATCGCCAACCATCAATCGTTTTTAGATGGGTTGATTTTAGGCGTGATGTTGCCCGTTTCGCCTGTGTTTATCATTAACACGCAAATCGCCAAAAACCCTTTTGTGCGACTCTGCTTGATGCTTACCGATCACCTCACGGTTGACCCGTCCAATCCGATGGCAATTAAGGCGGTGATTCGTCTGGTCGAGAGCGGACGACCTGTGGTCATTTTCCCAGAAGGCCGCATCACGACAACGGGCAGTTTGATGAAGATTTACGAAGGAAGTGCCTTTGTTGCGGTGAAAACCAATGCAACGGTCGTGCCTGTGACGATCCAAGGTGCGACATTTAGCACGCTTTCGCGTATGCCAAAGACCTATCCTCACAGACTGTTTCCGCAGATCACACTCCATTATTGCACGCCAACCAAACTTACTGTTCCGCATGAGGGAACATCGCACCAAAGACGTCTTCTCTCAGGCGATGCGATGCGACGTTTGATGCAAGAGTGCTCGTTTGATGCACGCCCTGCCAACGATCTTTTTGGCACCTTTTTGGATGCGATTGAAACGCACGGTAAAAACAAAGCCATCGTCGAAGACATCAAACAGATAGAATACACCTATGCGCAGCTTCTTAAAATGGCGCTAGGCTTGGGGCGACTCATAAGCCCTATCACTCAAAAAGAAGAAGCGGTGGGCGTTTTGATGCCAACGGCAGTTGCTTCGCTAGCGCTTGTTTTGGGGCTTTCATGCATGAAACGAGTGCCTGCCATGCTCAATTTTACCGCAGGTGTGGATGGTTTGCAAAGCGCGTGTACTGCGGCTGAGATCAAGACCATCGTCACTTCAAAAGCTTTTGTGGAACAAGCTAAATTGGCTCCTAAATTAGAAGCCTTAAAAGGTGTGCGCATCGTGTACCTTGAAGAGCTAAAAGCATCGATGCACTTGGTTGATAAGCTGTGGCTCATGCTCTATGCGATTCACTTTCCACGCCTTGTGACAACGTCTCAAGATGAAAAAGAGACTGCGGTGATTTTATTTACCTCAGGCAGTGAAGGCAAACCTAAAGGTGTGGTACTTTCCCACGAAGCATTGCTGGCAAATATCGCTCAAATCAGCTCTATCGTTGATTTTTCCACGGAAGATAAAATGCTCAACGCCCTGCCGATCTTCCACTCGTTTGGTCTCACAGCAGGCTCATTGCTTCCTATCTTTAGAGGCATGCACCTTTTTATGTACCCTTCACCGCTTCATTACCGCGTCATTCCTGAGATCGCGTATGATCGCTCTTGCACGATTTTACTCGGGACGAGTACCTTTTTGCACAACTATGCACGACACGCCCATCCGTACGATTTTTATAAAGTGCGCTATGTCATCGCAGGGGCGGAGAAACTCTCTGAAAACGTGCGTGAGCTTTGGTTTGAGAAGTTTGGTTTGCGCATTTTTGAAGGGTACGGGGCAACCGAAACAGCACCCGTCATCGCTGTCAATACGCCGATGGCATATAAAAAAGGCACGGTGGGACAGATCTTACCGGGTATTGAGAGCAAACTGATTCCCGTTCCTGGCATAGAGGAGGGTGGCATCCTACATGTAAAGGGTGCGAATGTCATGAGTGGCTATTTGCGTGCTGAAAAACCAGGCATTTTGGAAAAGCCGACCTCTGAAGCAGGCGAGGGGTGGTACAACACAGGCGACATCGTGAGCATCGATGAGGCTGGCTTTGTGCAGATCAAAGGGCGCGTCAAACGTTTCGCCAAGATCGCAGGTGAGATGATCTCTCTAGAGTCGGTGGAAAAACTAGCGACGTTGACCTCCAGTGGCTTTTTACATGCAAGCTCATCTATCCCTGATGTCGCCAGAGGCGAAGCGATCGTGCTGTTTACGACCGATAAAAACCTAAACCGTGAAGCGTTGCAAAAAAGCGCGCAAAGCAACGGTTTCCCTGAAATTGCCGTACCAAGAAAAATCGTTCATGTGGAAGTACTTCCACTTTTAGGCACGGGCAAGACCGATTATGTCACCTTAAAATCCATGGCAAGCGAGATAGCATGAGCTCCTTTTACCTTTTGAAAACAAAGCGATTTGCACCTTTGTTTGTGGTGCAGTTTTTAGGTGCGTTTAACGACAACATTTTCAAAAATACCCTCGCCATTTTGGTGACGTTTCACGCAGCATCATGGACGAGTTTGCCATTAGGCATTTTAGCGCCACTTATCGGGGCGATTTTTATCTTGCCTTTTTTTATCTTTTCAGGGCTTGCAGGCGCACTCGCGGACAAATACGACAAAGCCGCTTTAGCACGCCTTGTCAAGCTTTTGGAGTTTGGCTTGATGAGCATCGCCACCCTTGGCTTTTACATGCACGGATTTAGTCTGTTGTTGGTCGTGGTTTTTGGCATGGGACTACACTCAACGCTTTTTGGCCCGATCAAATACGCCATCATCCCCCAACACATGGGTGAAAATGAACTGGTCATGGCAAATGCATTGGTCGAGTCTGGAACCTTTGGCGCCATTTTACTAGGAACCCTTGGCGGTGGGCTTATCGCTGCTTCCGAATATGGTGGCATCATCGCAGGCATCATGGGCATGGCAATCGCGCTCATCGGCTACGTATGCAGTCGCTACATTCCCACTGCTCCTTC
>DBTO01000144.1 GCA_002307095.1 Sulfurospirillum sp. UBA1314 | reverse complement strand
CGAAAAATATGAGCGTTTAGCAAAACTCAATTCTGCTGGAACGTCCAATTCTCAAACCATTCATTGTGGTGATATAGAGACCAACTATACTCTAGAAAAAGCGAAAAAAGTCAAAGAGACTGCAGGCATGATCTCAAAATATTGTGTTGCGCATGGACATGAGGGCAAATTCTTGTTTTCGCATCAAAAAATGGCGATCGGTGTGGGTGATACCGAAGTTGCGTATATGCAAAAACGCTATGAAGAGTTTAAAGAGCTTTATCCGTACCTTGAAGTCTTTGATAAAGAGAAACTCGCACAGATTGAGCCAAAGCTCATTTACGACGCTGATGGCAAAGAACGCCCTGATAACGTCATTGGTGTCGGCGTTGAAGGCGGACAGCATAGTACGGTTGATTTTGGGCATATGAGCGAAAGCTTAGTCGATGAAGCGCAAAAGATCGAAGGCAAAGTGGCTGATGTCTTTTTGAATGCGCAAGTAACCAACATTACCAAATTAGGTGATATGCACGTGGTGATGACCAAAGATCATACCTTTACGGCTGATTTTGTGGTGGTAAATGCAGGGGCACATTCCCTTTACCTCGCACATGAAATGGGTTACGGACTTGACTTTGCCTGTTTACCTGTTGGGGGTAGTTTTTACATAACCAAGAAAAAAATGCTCAATGGTAAAGTCTATATGGTACAACATCCAAAATTACCGTTTGCAGCGTTACATGGCGATCCGGATATTTTAGCCGATGGCTGTACCCGTTTTGGACCCACAGCGCTTGTGATGCCAAAATTGGAGCGTTACACGGGTGGAACGTATCTTGATTTTTGGCAAACACTGCAATTTGATAGTAAGGTCGCAAAAGTTTTTTATGATTTGATGAAAGACAGCGACATTCGTAACTACATCTTACGAAACGTTCTTTTTGAACTTCCTAAATTTGGTAAAGAACTTTTCATCAAAGATGCACGCAAAATCGTTCCTTCGTTGCAACTGGACGACCTTGAATACGCACACCATTTTGGTGGTGTCAGACCTCAGGTGATTAACAAAACAGAGCAAAAATTGATGTTGGGCGAAGCAAGCATCAACCCAGGCACGGGAATTGTCTTTAATATGACACCAAGTCCAGGGGCGACCAGTTGTCTTGGAAATGCACGTCGCGATGTTAGAATTGCGTGTGAATACCTTGGACGTACCTTCAACGAAGAACTCTTTAAACAAGAACTCGTCGACTAAAAATCTCATGGGGCTTTATTCAAAGCCCCAACCAAAGCGTGCCCATGATAAATCCTCTTGATCTTTACGCCAAAATCGAATCGCTGATCGGTTTTGATGCCCAGTATGAAACCCTCTACCAGACCTATTTGCGTTTACTCAAACCTTTACATGTAAAGCGTATTTTAGATGTGGGATGCGGAAATGGCAGGTTTCTTGTGCATCTTAAAGATGAACAGATAAGTGCGTGCGGAATTGATCGAAGTGTCGCCATGATCGAGCGAGCACAGGCTTTAGGTGTGGAAGCGAGTACCAAAGAATTAGACGAATTGGAAGAGGCTTCATTTGAGTGTGTTGTTGCCATTGCCGATGTGCTTAATTACATCGCACCTTCCGAGATAAACGCTTTTTTAGAAGCGGTCGCACGCGTACTGCCTCAAAATGGCTATTTTGTCTGCGATGTCAATACGTTGTATGGTTTTGAAGGCGTGGCAGAAGGTGTGATGTGCCAAGAGAAGGAAGATCAGTTTTTATGCGTGGATGCAACCTTTGAAAATCATGAGCTGGTCACGAAGATTGTTTTGTTTGAAAAAAAAGGAGAGCTTTACCGCAAAGAAGAGGGCGTCATCACTCAATATTTTTACCCACTTTCGTTCTTCAAAAAGCTCAAAATGTTTAAGCTTAGCTCCACCAAACCCGTCACCCTTTTTGGTGACGAGCCTGATAAAACGATTTTGGTGTTGCAAAAATGTTAAGCGAGCTCTTCTAAAAACGCTTTGAGCGTTGTATTTTGCTGATCCAGTTGATCTTCGGCTTCCATCTTATCTTGCAGCTGTTTACGGAACGCATCCATCATGTCATCGAGTGTTGAAAGCGCACTGGTTCTGTCATCACCCGTAAGTGCGGGTTGGCTATCGGCACTCAACCCCAATTTATCTTCAAGTTCGGCTTGTTTCTCTTCGATTAACTTCTCAATTTTATCAAAGTTGTAATCTTGGTAGAACTGAAGGGCTCCTTTAGAGGTAAGCGCTTCTTTAAACGCTTCAACTGCTGCATCAGACTCAGATGTTGTGGTTGAGGTTGAAGAAGAGGATGAAGCCGTTACTTTTGTCCCTAATTGACTCTCCAAAATACTTGCAAATGAGCTTGAAGCATCGGAACTAGTGGTCACTTTTGAGAGAGTACTTAACAGTGATTGATTGATTTTATTTTTACTGTCATCAATGGTCATAAAAAACTCCTTATGAATGATGTTTATTACAAGCAAAAAGAGTTCCTATGTTACAATACGTATAAAAAAGGAGTGTCATGTTTAGCGTTGAAGAGGCAAAACTCTCTGATATGGAGCCTTTAATTGAGTTATTAACCCTACTTTTTTCCCAAGAAGCTGAATTCATGCCGCAGCGCGATGTGCAACATACCGGTCTTAAAATGATTTTAGAAGATCCTGCAGTAGGAACGATTTTTGTGCTAAGAGATGAGGGAAAGATCATTGGTATGGTCAGTCTTTTATGGACGATTAGCACGGCACTTGGGGGTAAAGTGGCGTTTTTGGAAGATATGATTATTCAGCCCAAATACCGAGGAAAAGAGGGTGGAACGTTATTGGTTGCGTATGCCATTGCGTATGCCAAAAAACTTACATGTAAACGCATTACACTCTTAACGGACACCGATAACCATGCGGCGCAACGTTTTTACAAACGCTTAGGCTTTCAGGATTCCTTGATGCAACCGATGCGATTGATCGTGCACTAAGCCGTTGTGACATTTTTTGCAAAAAATGGGTGAAAGTAGTACTATATAGAAATAGTAAAAGCAAAAGGATCTTTTTTTGAGACGTTTTTTCGGGTTTTTAAGTCTGCTTGTTACGATGGTGAGTGCCGCTCCTAGCGATCTGTATCCACTGTATCAAGAAGTTGTGCAGAAGATTAAGGAAGAGTCGATTCAGCCTTTTGATGAAAAACGGCTGATGGAGAGTTGTGTGGAAGGTATGATCAAAAGTGTCGATAAAAATGGACAATATTTGAACGAAGAGGAGTATGAAACTCTTTATTTGAGTTCAAAGCCGGTTGCGGGAATTGGACTGTTTTTGATGCAAAAGCGTAATCGCACGTATGTTAAATCGGTCGTTGAACACTCTCCTGCCCAAAAAGCGAACCTTCAAAAAGGAGATGAGATTGTTCAAATTGACGGTACTCTTGTGCGCAATCTTAGCTTTGATGAAGTCGTCGCCGCACTTCGTGGCTCGCCCAATAGCAAAATAAAATTAATCACCTCAAAGCCAAACAGCTATAAGCCAAACGAAGTTCAGTTAGTACGTAAAATAGTGACGATTGATCTGATCAGTTCACTGATGTTTGAAAATAGCATTGCTTACGTCAAAATCAGCTCTTTTGCTCAAGACACACTTCCTACACTCTTAGAGGATGTAAACTATCTTTATGAAACACAACACCATAAAATCAATGGTATGATCTTAGATCTTCGCGATAATCCAGGTGGTATTTTTACCAGTGGTGTTGCCGTTACTTCGCTTTTTTTAGAGAAAGACAAGCCCATTTTAATGGTCAAAAGCCGTCATAAAGACGATAAAAAGCAGTACAAAAATTCGCCACAAGATTTTGATGGGACAGAGTATGCTGAGAAAATTGATGCACTCTCTTTTTTAAAAACCGTGCCATTGGTTATTTTGGTAAATAACGATTCAGCAGGAAGTTCTGAGATCGTCTCTGCCGTACTTCAAGAGTACAACCGTGCTACGATTATCGGGACACCCACCTTTGGAAAAGACACCTTTGCAACGCTTTTTCCTTTAAGTAGCAACACGTCAGCTGTGAAATTTGCAACGGCGAGATGGAGTACACCAAAAGGTAAAAGTGTTTGGCCTAGTGGCGTTATTCCTACGATTGAGATTAACCAAAGAGGGGAAGAGGAAGATATTCCTCTTCAAGAAGCGTTACGGTTTTTGCAGAAAAAATAGTTACTTCGTGATAAACATGTAAAAAGGTTTTTCATCCAGTTGCATGTCGATCCAAACACCATTGGAACCTAATGTATCGCTCAGGGCTACTTGAACGGAGAGGTAGGTTTTTGGAAGTTCAAAAAGAACTTTTAGATTTTTACCAGAGAAGGTCACTTTTGCTGATCCTGTGATAATATTGCAAAATTCAGCAACCCCATCGACAATCGCTGCGGTATCATCGGCTTCCAAACTCTCACCTAACATCGCTTCAAGCGCTACAAGGGCTAGTTCTCGTGGAAAGACAAGAAAGAAAACACCACTGATGTCGCCTTTAAATTTCATCGCCGCAATGATCACTTGCGGAGGAATTTTTTCGTTGAAAGGTCTAATCTCATGTTTAATTTTTTGTGCTTCCAGCCCTGTAATGGTCACAAGCGAATTCACAGCCGTATCAATAAACACCGGAAGATTCATGACCAGCTGTTTTGAAAGCCCTAAGCTTTGTGAGGCTTGTGGTTTTGAGGCATTTTGATTAATAGCCGTATGCGTAATGGTCATGTCATATTTTTTAGCAGAAGCCTTGATCTTAAAATCTTCTGCATCACGCGCATGAACGATTGAATAGCCCATTTTTCCAAGTTCCGTTGCAATTTTATCGGCATTTTCTTTATCGGGATCATAAATCAGTACAGAGAGCTCTTTTTTAAAGGCTTTTGGATTAAAAAAGAGAATCGCTGTGTTAATGTTTTGAAAAAGTTTGACCGATGTATGGGCACTGAGTTTTTTAAGATAAGTAAACGTATCGCGTTTATAATCGCCAATAGCGACGGGGATATCAATCATATGGCTTAGTTTTTCAAGCTGTTTGACTAAATGAGCAAGATTGGGATCTTCTTTTACTAAAGGCGAATAGGGAGTATCTTTTAAGGAGATAAGCACGCCTTTTATGCCTTTTTCTTTTAATGTAGCCTGTTGTCCTATAATCGTGTTGTATAAAACAATATTACGATTTTCAAGGATCGCTTCATTGTAGTTAAAGATTAGAATGGACTGTTGAATTGTATTTGTCATGGTGTTATCTGAACCGTATCTTATTAATTAGGATTATGAGTACAGATAATACCACAGAAAGCTTTTAATTTTATTGAATTAATCAGACGCTATACTGTTAAAAATTTTAAGGTGAATGCGGGTGCCAAAATCTCATTTTGCAGATATTGATCATGCTATTAAGTCGTATGTTGCCAATGAAATTTTGATAGAAAAAAGCAAGGAACTTGAAGAACTCATCTTTTTTTCAAGTTATACCATCCAATTTGCCGTTTTCAAAAAAGCGACGCAAAAGCTCAAAAAAATAGTGCGGGAAAAAATTCCTTGCAAACACGATGTTTGGGAAAGAGATGCGCTTAAGGTGATCGAAATATATCACTTGGAAGTTACCTATGGGAGTGCGCGGTATGTTTATTTGATGCAAGCACTGCTAAAAGCCCAAATTAAGATCAATGAAGCGGTTATGGCTCATTTTATAGATTTGTGTAAAAAGGCACATTCGTTTGAATACCTTGAAAGTAGACTGGAGCAGATTTACAGGCTTCTTTTTGATGATGAAAACGAAATAATGTCTAAAACTTCATCATCGCTTTAACCCTTACATGTAAGGCATATGATATAATTTTGTAACATTAAA
>DBTO01000291.1:1723-13923 GCA_002307095.1 Sulfurospirillum sp. UBA1314 | reverse complement strand
AGTGTTCACAGTCTAGATCGATCTCACCTTTGAGAATCAGAGGCTTTTTGAGCGTCACTTTTTTGCTCATGTCAAAGGAGTTGTCGATGAGCTCACAAATCAGTTCAATATCGTTTTCCGTTACTCTCTCATTAAAGTCAATCTGGAAGTATTTTTTACCATCAAAGAGCTTGTAAATATCCATCTGAACAAGGTCCAGATAGGTAAGTTTTCCCAAAAGATACCCGATGTTAAAGGCTTGACCTCGAATGACATTGATGCTGAGGTGGTCTTCATTGCTGATCTTGTAACGGTACGAGTCAATCGGCGTCTCTTCCGCCTCTTTGACGATGCGTACAATCGCGCTGGGCTTTTGTTTAAGGAAAAAGAAATTTGACTGCACGCTGAGCGTTTTTTTCTGAAGCGCTTTGGAGAGTTCTAAAAACTCAGGGCTCTTTTTGAGGCTATTCTCTTTGCGTAACCGTTTGGTCGTCTCATCGATGAGCTCTTCTTTGTCAAACATATCCAGGCTGTAGTTGTAAAATTCACGCAGTAATTTAGCCACAAATCCGGTGTAAATATTGTCATTGACCGCGTTGGTGTCCGCATAGGTGAGAATGTAGAGCATCTTTAAAATTTGCGCACTTTGTAGTTTGGAGATAAACGCTAGCACGACGCGCTCATCGTAAATATCTTCACGGTTTGCCGTATTGCTCATCAGCGTATGATTTTTAATGAGGACGATGCCTGTCTCAATCGCTTGTTCTGAAAACTCCAGTTTCATCGCATAGGCTCTGAAGATTTTTGCCCCTAACTCACTGTGATCGCCTTTGCGCCCTTTGCCGATGTCATGCAAAAACGCGACCAATTTCATCAAAGCTCGCCCTTCTGGACAGAGGTCATCAAAAAGAGATTTGATAAACGGCTCTTTGATGTTTTCAAGATGATAAAGCGTGTGCAAAGAGTGAATGTCCACAGGGAGTTTGTGGTAGCCATCAAACTGCGCAAGGTTAAGAATCTGGCGCACAGGCTTAATCACTTGTTGCAATAAAGAGGCTTCGTACAAGAGGCTAAAGATCGCGTAAAGATTGTGTTGGAAGAGGAGGGCGCGAAATTGTTTGTAAACCTTTTTGGAGTTGTGCGACGTAAAGTGAGCATTTTTGATGTAATGCACATAGCTGATGTCAAAGCTGAGCTTGGGGTCATCAAACTGTTGAAGCTCTGCTAAAACCATACTCAAACTCGGGCTTGGTTTTTTCAAAGAGGCATACACACAGTGATCGACCACGTAAAGCCCTTTCTCCATGCGTCCCTTTTTCAACGCCGTAATGCGTGTCGGCTGACTCAAAATGGAAGCGGTCAGTTTGCGCATAAAAATCTTACATGTAACGTCAATGGTGTGCATCGCGGACATCGTTTTGGAGGCGAGTTGCATCTGAGCGTTTTTCAAGATTTTGTTCTCAAAACCGAGTTTTGCTGCCACATCGGGAATAAACTCAAGGTTCAGCACATCTTGTTTTTTCTTGGCACTAAGATGAAGGGCTGAGCGAACCCGAAATAAAAACTCTAAAGAGCTTCTAAACTCTTTGTACTCCTCTTCATCGATGATCTCAGGCACGCGGTCACGAATACGAATGCTACCAAAGAGAATTTTACAGATCCACGAGAGGGTATTGGCATCTCTGAGTCCTCCAACGCCCTCTTTGATGTTGGGCTCCATATTCATCGGATGCTTTGCTCGACGCTCTTCATTAGCCGCTACGATTTGAGCGATGACCTCTTTTTTCTGCCAGCGTTGAATCTTTAGAAGTTCTCGCTCCGTCTCCATCCACAAGAGTTTGGAACCGCATAAAAAGCGAGATTCTAGCATCGCGGTTTTGATGGTGAGATCTTGATTGCTTGCTGGAACGAGCTCTTCGAGTTTGTGGGTACGGTGACCGAGTTTTATGCCAGCATCCCACGCAAGGTAGAGCATCGATTGGATCATCGGCTCGATGTTATAGCCTGGAAGTGCTTTGTACACGACCATCAAATCCACATCCGAATAGACGCACAACTCTTCCCTTCCATAACTGCCCATGCCGACTAAAACCACAGGAATCGAATTGATAAAAGGCATGTAATTACCGAAGTATTTGCGCAAAGTGTATTTGTAAATGAGGATGATAAATTGATCGATTTTTTTGGCGTGTTTTACAAGGAAGTCTTTGCCTTGATTTTCCACGAATATTTCATTGAGTGAGCCAAGATAGTTCTTGATATGCTCTTTTATTAGCTTAGAGATTTCAAAGTCATCGGCATTTTTGTCGATTAAGTCTTCGATCATTTCTTCAATTTCCATTATACTTCCTAAGTTTCATAGTGCTCTTAGTTATCATACTAAAAAAGAGCTTGTTTCTAGCCAAAAATGTAATAAAATTGTGACAAATTTTTGCTAGGAAAAAAATATGAGCGTTAACATTCGTTTTATTAAGAAGGGAGTAAGATTTCATCTTCCCAACATGATTTGGTCCGTTAGCTCAGTTGGTAGAGCATATCACTCTTAATGATGGGGTCGTAGGTTCGAAGCCTACACGGACCACCAGTTTTACTTTTTAATCCTCAATCATTCTAAGCTATAATACCCCCATTAAAATCTTTACATGTAAAGGATAGACAGAATGCAAAAGCCCTATTTGAAGGCATTTCCTGATGCGAAAGGCTATTTTGGAAAATTTGGTGGTGCGTTTTTACCACCTGAACTTGAAGAGCAGTTTAAAAAGATCGAAGAGGCGTACCTAACCATCGGTAATTCGCACAATTTCATCCGTGAATTGCGTGACATTCGCAAGCATTACCAAGGTCGCCCGACCCCTGTTTATTATGCCAGACGCCTTAGCGAATACGTCGGAGGGGCAAGAATTTACCTCAAACGAGAAGATCTCAACCACACAGGAGCGCACAAACTCAACCACTGCATGGGCGAGGCGCTTTTGGCAAAATACTTGGGCAAAAAAAAGCTGATCGCTGAAACAGGAGCAGGGCAACACGGCGTGGCACTTGCGACCGCGGCGGCTTATTTTGGGCTTGAGTGTGAGATTCATATGGGTGAAGTCGACATCGCCAAAGAGCATCCTAATGTAGTGCGTATGCGTGTTCTTGGAGCCAAAGTTGTGCCGGTTAGTTTTGGGGCACGAACGCTCAAAGAAGCGGTGGATTCTGCATTTGTAGCCTATTTACAAGATCCCGAAAATTCAATTTATTGCATCGGCTCTGTTGTAGGTCCTCATCCGTTTCCGATGATGGTGCGCGACTTTCAAAGTGTGGTCGGCATCGAAGCCAGAGAACAATTTTTAGAGATGACAGGCAATCTTCCCGATAACCTAGTCGCATGTGTCGGTGGCGGCAGTAATGCGATGGGACTTTTCTCTGCATTTATCGACGATCCGTGTGAAATGTACGGCGTTGAACCAGGAGGACGTGGCACCAAGCTTGGCGAACATGCCGCAAGTCTGACGTATGGAAGCGAGGGCATTTTGCATGGATTTAACTCCATTATGCTTAAAAATGAAGCGGGTGAACCTGCTGCTGTTCATTCGGTTGCCAGTGGCTTGGATTATCCCTCCGTTGGCCCTGAACACGCCTACTTAAACTCCATCGCACGTACCAAAGTGGGTATCGCTAACGATGCAGAGACGATTCAAGCCTTTTACGATCTAAGCCATTATGAGGGCATCATTCCAGCGCTTGAAAGCGCCCATGCCGTCGCCTTTGCGATGAAACTAGCACGTGAAAAACCGTACGAGTCTATCTTGGTGAACCTCAGTGGACGAGGTGATAAAGATATTGATTTTGTGGTGGAAAATTATACGCCAGAAGATTACATGTAAAAGCGTTGCGAAGAGGTTTTGATAGCCTCTTCGTCTTTTTACATGTAAAGGTTAATCCACCAATACAATGCCCATCGATTCGAGAAGGAAAAGTGCTTCAAATCGCCTGAAAATGGCTCCTTTGAGGTGATTGGTTCGTATGTCTATCATCATGTTTTGTGCATCGATAAAATTGGCACCTTCTAAATGGGTGTTGGTAAATAACGATCCTTTAAAATCACTGCCGCTCAGATCAGCTCTTTTTAGCGTTGCATCGCGAAAGTCGGTCTCTTTGATGCGACACTCCTTCATCACGATGCCATCTAATGCCAAACCAAAAAAGTTGCTATCATCCAAAATGCACTCGTGAAAACGAAGCGGATCGGGATTGAGCAGGCTTTTCCAGTCGCCCTTTGTCCAGTCAATCCCGATCATTTTGCACGAGGTAAAGGTTACGTCGCTCATTTTGGTATTGGTTGGTTTCATCAGACTTAAGTTGCAGTTTTCAAAACGGCATTCGGTAAATTTGCAAAAAGAAAAAACAGCTTCACTGAAATCGCACGAGACAAACGTGCAGTCATCAAACTCCGCTTTGGTGATTTTGGCACCATGCAGCGTGACCCCTTGAAAGGTTTCGGCAAAGACATCCATACGATCCGTTATCGATTCTAAAGGCACACCCATAGCGTTTAATAACTCATGGATCCAGCGTTGAGTAACCCAATCGCAATCGACATAAATGCCATCAAAACGCCTACAGCAACATCGCCATTGTTCATGTGTTTTTCAACGGAAAATTTTCCACCCAAACGGGTCATACCAAAGGCAAACAGCAGTTGAACAACCATCGCGATGATCGCCCATGTGGCAAAATCAAAGTAAGAGATGGAGTTGACCAGTGCGCTGTAAAGAGGAATGCAGAGTCCCAATATGGCGCCACCAAATCCAAGGGCTGAGGCGGTGTTGTTTTCCTCGAAAATCATTTTGTAGTCATCGTACGGTGTGACTTTTGCGTAGAGAAAGAAAAAAAGTGCGAGCACGGCAAGTGAGGTTACGAGGAAAAATCCAAAAGAGAGCAAAGAGTCTAAAATCATAGTATAGCCTTTTTGCACATTATAGCTAAGTACGATTAAGATGAGAAGCATTTTGCTTTAACCTCTCTTTATAAAAAAAGTGGTTAAAATCGTTTTTTATTTCTTTCTGAAAGAATTCCATGACACTTATTGAAAAACTAGAAAACAATGAAAGATTGAGCCTTGAAGATGGCATTGCGCTCTACGATCTTGACCTTTTTACCCTAGGCAAGTACGCTAACCAAAGAAGGCGCGCGCTTCATGGCAACAAAGTCTTTTTCAATGTCAATCGACATATCAACCCCACCAATATCTGCAAAGACATCTGTAAATTCTGTGCATTTTCTGCGAACCGAAAAAATCCCAATCCTTATACGATGAGTCACGAAGAGATTTTAACGATCTTGGAAAACTCCGTTAAAAACAACCATATCACCGAAGTGCATGTGGTCTCTGCGCACAATCCTGCAACGGGTTTGGAGTGGTATTTGGAGATTTTCTCGAAGATCAAAGCGCGGTTTCCCTCTTTACATGTAAAAGCATTAACAGCAGCCGAGATCAACTTTTTAGCGACCGAATACCACCTCAGTTTTGATGAGGTGATAGACAAGATGCTAGAGCACGGTGTCGATTCGATGCCCGGTGGTGGTGCGGAGATTTTTGATGAGGGCGTGCGCGAGTATGTCTGCAAAGGCAAAGTAAGCTCACAAGAGTGGTTGCAGATTCATGAACTTTGGCACAAGCGTGGGCATGAGTCCAATGCGACGATGCTCTTTGGGCATGTTGAAAAGCGTGAACACCGCATCGATCATATGCTTCGCCTTCGTGACCTGCAAGACCGCACGAACGGCTTTAATGCGTTTATTCCCCTTGTCTATCAACGCGACAATAACTATTTACATGTAGACGATTTTCTAAGCTCAACGGAGATTCTCAAAACCTTTGCGATCAGCCGTTTGATGCTCGATAACATTAAGCACATCAAAGCCTATTGGGCAACCTCGACGATCAATCTCGCCCTTGTGGCAATGGAATATGGAGCGGATGATCTGGATGGTACGATTGAAGCTGAAGCGATCCAATCGGCTGCGGGTGCGAACAGTGCCAAAGGACTTGGGTTGCAGAGCATTTTAGAGCTGATCGAAACGAGCGGTTTTAGCGCTGTTGAGCGCGATAGCCTTTACCACGAACTAAAGAGATATTAATTTTTTAAAAGGATAAACCTTGGACTTTTTCAAACTTGAAAAAAATGGTACAACGGTCAAAACCGAGTTTACGGCTGGTTTTACGACGTTTTTGACCATGATGTACATCGTACCTGTGAATGCCATTATTATGAGTAAAACGGGTATGCCAATGGAGGCGCTCATCACCGCAACCGCGTTGATCACAATTTTTTCGTCCATATTAAATGGTCTTTGGGCGAATACACCGATCGCGATGAGCGTAGGTATGGGACTTAACGCTTACTTCACCTTTGGGTTGGTTTTGGGCATGAAAGTGCCTTGGCAGACCGCGCTTGGTGTTGTGTTTCTCTCAGGACTTCTGTTTCTTGTTCTCTCGTTAACACCCCTTCGTGTGTGGATTATGAAGAGTGTCCCTCATGATCTTAGACGAGCGATCAGTGCGGGTATTGGCTCGTTTATCGCGTTTATTGGGCTGAAAAGTATGGGTATGGTCATCGCCAATCCTGCCGTTTTAGTTGGCGTTGGTAACTTTAAAAATCCAAACGTACTCCTTGGTGTTTTAGGACTTATCTTGGTTTTTGCTTTTTACTCATGGAGACTGAAAGGTGCGTTTATTTTAGCCGTCGTAACGACAGCGATTGTCGCGTGGGTTGTGGGTATTGCTCCGTATCCGACCGAGTTTTTCTCTATGCCAGCTTCAGTTAGCTCGATTGCATTTGAGCTCGACATCAAAAGTGCGTTGACACTCTCTTTATTTCCTGTGATTATCACCTTCTTGATTACCGATTTGTTTGACTCTTTGGGAACACTTGCTGGGGTAGGTTTTCGTGCAGGACTTTTTAAAGATGATGGCAAAGAGCTTCAAAAAACCCTTGAAATCGATGCGCTTGCGAGTACCGTTTGTGCGGTGGTAGGTGTTTCAACGACAACAGCATTTATCGAAAGTGCCGCAGGTGTTGAAGAGGGTGGACGAACGGGCTTGACCGCTGTGGTCACAGGTCTTTGTTTTATTTTGACCCTGTTTATGATGCCTCTGTTTAAAGCGATTCCTGAAAACGCGATCTATCCTGTTTTGGTCATGGTCGGTGTGTTGATGTTTGGAGAGCTTTCCCATATTAATTTTAAAGATACCGCCATTGCAGTTTCAACATTCTTGATCGTTATCATGATGCCTTTAACCTTTTCGATTACGAATGGTTTGGCATTTGGTTTGATCTCTTACGTGCTCATCAAGCTCATCAAAAAAGAGTTTAAAGATATTAACTTTGGGATTTTGTTTCTGACCTTTGTCAGTTTAATCGTGTTTATCGTACAGGAAGGACATTAATTTGCGTTACTACAGTTATGAAGAGTTTAAAGAAGATGTGAACACCCTTGCAAAAGAGATCAAGCCCTATGCGCCTGATGTCATTTTGGCGGTGGCTCGTGGTGGTATGACTCTAGGTCATTTTTTAGCAGAAGCGTTAGAGATGAGATCACTCTACTCCATCAATTCCGTGCATTATGAAGAGACGAGGAAGCTCGATACCATCAACATTTTTAATATCCCTGATTTAAGCAAAGCCAAACGTGTGGTCATTGTCGATGACATCATCGACAGTGGCGAGACGATGATCGAAATTGAGCGTGTGCTTCATGCAAAATACCCCGAAGTTGATTTTAAAATCGCGGCGGTTTTTTACAAAGAAAAAGCACTGCTTCGTCCCGATTTTGCTGCGCGTGAAGCTACTGAGTGGATCGAGTTTTTCTGGGACTTTCAAATTGACAATATCAAATAGGGAAGGGAGCCAAAACTCCCTCTCTTGTTTTTTACTTCACCATCAACTGCTTATCATCTACATCTGTACGATTCTCACCCTTTGCACCCTTTACGCGGTTCAGCCCATCCAACCCCTTTTTGAAAAAGAGTTTGACTTAAGCCGTTTTGAGGCGGTCATTTTTACGACCGTCATTATGCTTCCTCTTGGTTTTGCGCCCATCTTTTATGGGTATATCTTAGAGACTTTTTCGTCCAAACTCTTTTTGAGAAATGCTGTTTTGATTTTGGGTATTTTAGAGCTCTGTTTTGCCATGAGCAACTCTTATGCGGTGCTTCTAACCATTCGTGCTTTACAAGGGCTTTTGATCCCTGCGGTGCTGACCTCTTTGATGAGCTACATTAGTTTTATTACCCCCAAAGAGAAGGTGCAACAAGCGATTGGTTATTACATCGGGGCGACGATTTTGGGTGGATTTATTGGAAGGTTACTTTCAGGTTTGCTCAGTGATCTCTTTGGCTGGAGACTCTTTTTCGTCTTTTTAGGCATTGCGCTCGTGGTGATGTTTTGGTGTCTCTCTTTTTTAAGCGAAGAGGTTAAAGTCGATTTTGTGAAGCCCAAATTTTCTCAAATTATGGATGTGCTCAAAAACAAAACTTTTTTTAACATTTATGCCATGATGTTTTTCATCTTTTTTGTCTTCCAAGCGATGCTCAATTTTCTCCCCTTTCAGCTCAAAACACTGAGTTCTACGATGGGGTATGGCAAAGTGGGCATGATGTATGCGGGTTACATCATCGGGTTTATTATCTCGATTCGCATTTTGTGGATGATTCGTCTCTTTGGCAATGAAACGAAGACGATTGTGTTTGGAATTTTTACCTATTTTGTGGGATTGCAAATTTTTCACATCAACGATTATCTGGTGATGTTTGGCGGTATGTTTGTCTTTTGTGCAGGGTTTTTTATTATTCACTCGGTTGCTTCGGGACTTATTAGCAAACTAGCGCATGAAAAGCGTGCTATCTCCAACGGGTTGTATCTTTCGTTTTACTATGCAGGAGGGACGATTGGAACGTTTGCTCCGGGTATTTTCTTTCAATATTTAGGATGGCATGTGTTCCTAGGACTTTTAGCGTTTATTGCGCTTGTAACGCTCTATTTTGCGTTCAAATTGCATCAATCATTGCGCGCATAAACGTTACATGTAACGCTTTACATGTAAAACATCACGTCAATTTTTCGGCATCTTTGAACTGCTCCATAATCGCTTTAATCTCCTCTTCGCACGATAAAAAAGCATCCACCAGTTCAGGGTCAAAATGCTTTCCCTTTTGCTCTTCAAGGTACGCTACGGCTTGTTCCATACTCCATGCCTCTTTATAAGGTCTTTTAGAGGTCAGCGCATCGAACACATCAGCAATGGCGACAATACGACCGGTGAGTGGAATGTCATGCCCTTTAATACCATACGGATACCCTGTACCATCAAATTTTTCATGATGGGTGAGCGCTACAATGCGTGCGGTTTGAAGCAGGGCTGATTGGTGATTTCCGATGATTTCAGCACCTTGCAAAGGATGCTCTTTGACAATTTCCCACTCTTCTAAGCTCAGCGCACCCTCTTTTTTCAAAATGGAATCGGGTGTGCCAATTTTACCAATATCGTGCATCGCAGCGGAGAGAAAAATAAGCTCTGTCCTTGCCGTGTCGAGCCCAATTTTTTGGGCAATAATTTTGGCGTAAGCACTCATGCGCAAAATGTGTGTGCCCGTTTCGTTGTCTTTGTACTCTGCCGCACGCCCGAGTTGGCGAATGACTTCCATACGTGTATGCACGATCTCTTCGGTACGTTCTGCTAGTTTTTGCTCCAAATTTCGCTGATACTGAAGCAAGGTGATCTGTGTTCGGATGCGCGCTAAAACGATGGACGCATTGAGTGGTTTTGTGATGTAATCCACCGCGCCAAGGCTGAGCCCTTCCGCTTCATCTTTGCCTTCGGTGAGTGCTGTTACGAAGAGAATAGGAATACTACGGGTAAAAGGGTCGCTTTTGAGTTTTTTGCAGACTTCATAACCGCTTAGTTCGGGCATCATAATGTCAAGTAAGATCAGATCAGGGATATGCCCTGCGGCAATCAAATTGAGTGCTTTTATGCCATTATTGGCGACTTTGACCTTGTAAAAAGGTTTGAGTATGTCCGTTAAAATCATTAAATTCTCAGGCGTATCATCAACAACAAGGATTGTTTCCATAGAATTTAGCCTTCCTTTTGAGATGCTATATGTGTGAGGTAAAGCTCGATCAAGGCAATGGCATTTTCAAATTCAAAGGCTTTAATCTGCTCAAAGGCTTCTAATAACGTGGCATCGACTGAGTTTGCAAGGACTATGGCATCATCTAAAGCGGTTGCATCGGCACTGTGAAGCTTTGCCAACAAGCGGGTGAGCATTGTTGGGTTGATAGGCGTTTCAAGGGTCTGTTCTATGGGCTGAAACAGGGGTTGAATACGGTTTGTGAGTGAGAAAATCTCTTGTTCAATCGATCTTAAAAGAGGATCGTCCTGTGACATAGGATGATGGGAAAGCTCTGCTTGTTGGGCTAACGCAAAAAGTGCGTCCATTCCGAGGGTTCCTGCGATGCCTTTTAGGGTATGGCACAATCGTTTTGCCCCTTGCGGATCATTGGCTAAAAGAGCGTTACGATAGCTTTGGGTGAAATGAACATACTCTTTCGTAAAACGTTTCAAAAATTGATAATATAACGCTGTATTGCCGCCAAGCCTTTGGATAGCGAGTGTGCTATTGATCCCTTGAATTGAGGTGGTTTCGGTTTTTGGATGTGACACTGGGACGATAGGTGTGTGACAGCAGCGTGCAATCTCTTGGGTCAGTTTTTGTGCATCAATGGGTTTAGCGACATAGCCATTCATTCCTGCTTTGTAACAGAGCTCTTCATCGCCTTTCATCGCATTAGCCGTCATTGCTACAATGGGAAGGGTTAGTTTCAGGATATCTCGAATGTGCCGTGTGGTTTCAAACCCATCTAAAATAGGCATTTGGCAGTCCATCAAAATCAGATCGGGTAAAGGGTTCGTAGCAAGCCAGTCCAACGCTTCTTGCCCATTTTGTGTCACATACACCTGAATGCCTATTTCGCCTAGAATTTCTGAGGCGACCATTTGGTTGCTCTCATTGTCTTCTGCGAGCAAAATTCTAATGCCTTTGAGCGAAACAGTGGCACTTAGGTCACTCTCATGCGCACAGGCTAAAGGCTCGAGAAGCCGTTGATGCCCACACAGATCGGCAAGTGCGTCAAAGAGCATGGATGCCGTAATCGGTTTGACAAGTACCTTATAAGGTTGATTGGATCCTAGTTTGGTGATGAGCTCCTCTTTATCATAGGCGGTGACAAGCATAATGGAGCTAATTTGAGTGCCATAGTGTTCTTGAATCAATCCATAGAGTGTGATGCCATCCATCCCGTCCATCTTCCAATCAATAATCGCCACATCTGCTTCAAAGCCATTTTGAAGCAGCTCCAATGCCTCTTTTGCACTTTTACATGTAATACATTCAACCCCGAATTGGTGGAGAATCTCCGTAAAAATTTCCAACGCTGTTTCATTGTCATCGACGACCAAAATTTTCAACGCTTTCGTGATAGGAATTTGGGCAGGTGGTGAATAGGTGGTATCAATCTGCAAAGGAATTTCAAACCAGAAGGTACTCCCTTTGCCATAATGACTCTCGCAGTGAATCTCTCCATTCATGATAGCAACCAGCCCTTGCGCGATGCTCAGTCCCAGTCCTGTTCCTCCGTAATTGCGTGTTGTTGACATATCTGCTTGTGAAAAAGCGCTAAAGAGTCTTTCTCGCTGTTCTTCGGTAATGCCAATGCCCGTATCTTTAATATCAAAGCGAATTTTATAGGTTCCATCACGCTCTTTGTGCGCATGCAGTCGTATAAGCACTTCCCCTTTGGGTGTAAATTTTACGGCATTGCTTAGAAGATTGAGCAGAATTTGCTTCAGACGCAGTGGGTCACCTTTGTAGTGATACGCCGTGACATTTCCCATATCAATTAGAAGTTCAAGCCCTTTTTGTTGCGCTTTCATACTGATAAGATCGCTGACACAGAGGATGAGCTCTTCGAGTTGAAAAGGGATCGATTCGAGTTGAATTCTCTCGGCTTCAATTTTTGAAAAATCCAAGATATCATTGATAATGTCTAAAAGATGATGCCCCGCTTCAGCGACTTTGGTGAGATAATGGCGCTCTTTTTCAGGAAGTTCTTTGCGTAAAATGAGCTCGGTCATACCAATGATCGTGTTCATGGGGGTGCGTATCTCATGGC
>DBTO01000291.1:0-1496 GCA_002307095.1 Sulfurospirillum sp. UBA1314 | reverse complement strand
TGCGTATCTCATGGCTCATGTTGGCTAAAAATTGGCTTTTCGCTTGGTGCGCATGCGCGGTACGTGCCATGGCGATTTTGAGCTCTTCGGATGAACGCTCGAGTCGTTTGTTGGCAAGGATGAGTTTCTCTTCGGCCCGCTTGCGCTTTTGAATTTCGCGCTTAAGAATCACGAGCCATACTCCAAAGCCAAGAAAAGCAAAAAATGCAATCGTGATAATATTTAAAATTAAAGCGTAATTGACTTTTTCCTGAATATCAATTTTGACATATTTTCGATACAGCTTATCTTTTTGCACGTCGCTGATTGCATCAATGCTTCGATTGAAAATCGGCAACAAGGAGGCGTTATGCAGCACTAAAACAAGTTTGAATTGATCTTTTAAGATGCCCACAATTTTGACATTGGAAAGCCCACTGTTTTGAAGCGTATAGCCAATAATGGGCGCCATGTCGATGACGAGATCGACTCTTCTATCATCCACCGCAATAATGCCTTCTTGAAGATCTTTCACCGAATAGGTTCGAATATCAGGATAGTTATGGTGCAAATACTTTTCTACAGATGAGTCTGCTATCACGGCAACACGCAAATTTCGTTTTTCTACCTCATGAAGATCGGTGATGAACGTGGTAGATTTATGCCCTGCTAAGATGAGATTAAAATAAAACAGGGGTTTTGTGATGATTTCATGCAACGCATCATCCTCTACCGCAAGGTATTCAGGGAGAATATCGAACGTTTTTTCATCAAAGGCTTGCACAACATCACGCCAATGCTCGCCCTTATATTGGTACGTAAATGTCATATTGGCTTCTGTTTCTAAAAGACGTAGATAATCAACCACTAATCCGCTTGGGATTTGGTAATTGACCTGCATAAAAGGCTCTATCTTTCCTTGGCTATACGTCAACGTTGGTTTAGAAGGAGGCGTAAAAGTTTGTTGGGTATGTGCACAAATCCCCAATGTTGGGAATAGCACTAAGATAAGGAGTATGAAAAGACGTGCCCGTTTATGTACCATCGTATAAAACCTTAAGGTTATTATTTAGTTAGTATAACGCTATCTTCTTTAATACTCTTTAAATAATAAGTCCTGTTTATAAATTTTATCGTCAATGGAAGCGATTTGCCTACACGGATGCAGCTTTGATTTTAGTTCAATTTTTCTTAAATAAGAAACGGTTTTAAAAGTAAAAAAGCTTGGTTTAATGTTAGGGTGCTTAATAGAGAAAATGCCCACAAATAGCCATTTCTAAAGCTATTTTATCTTAGTTATTCTTAATGAAAAAAAAGGTACCATTAAGCCAATTTAACAGATTGTTTACTGGATATAAAATGCAAGGGTTTAAAAACGTTTTACCTGTCGTCACAGCACTGTGTATAGGTCTGTTTGGAGCGGTATTTTTTACGTTCATTCAAACGCCATTACCATGGCTTTTAGGCTCGATTGTCGCGATTGCGATTGCCAGCCGTTTTAAAAGGATTCCCCTTCG
>DBTO01000111.1 GCA_002307095.1 Sulfurospirillum sp. UBA1314 | reverse complement strand
TATCGTATGCAATATGAACTGAGAGCGCTTTAAGCTTTTCAAGTTCACCTTTTAAAACATCGGGAACCTCTTGAATTACGGCTTCAAGCTCCGCTAAGGTTTGCAAGCACGTCAACTTCGTCAACCACGGAATATCCAGAGCCAAAAGCTTCTGAAGCTCCCCTTTTTCAAAAATTTTAAGGTCTAAACCCAGCATCTCTGAGAGAATCTTTGGAATGTTAATATTGCTTACATGTAAAAGAGGTTTGAGCTCAAATTTTTCAAAAATAGACAAACTCGTGGCAATACTCAATGCCAGATTTTCCTCGCCAATCAGCTCTGCACCAATTTGATGCACTTCATGACTGGGGTAGCGAAACACCGGCTGGATGTAAAACCATTTGGAGTGATTGGTCGTTCTATCCACACGTTTGGTACTTAAGCGCACCACGTCCATCGTACTATCGGCTCTGAGAGAGATGATATGGTTTTGCTCATCTGAAAAACGTAGCAACTCCTTAGCATCAATATTTTGGTGCTGATGATACGAAAAATAAGGCGTCACGATCTCTTCAAATCCCGCCTCATAAAAGAGTTCACTTGCCACCGTTTCAAGCTGACGCTTTAACTTAGCACTTTTGCCAAAATAAAGCTTGCTTCCTGTGGGTATCTCATGCTCATAAATCATCATTAACCTTGGTAATATTCTTGGGAAAAGACCCTATTGGCAGTGCCATCATACGCACGTTTCCCCAGTTCTGCAAGCGCAAGCTCCACCGCATTGAGTGTCCAAGCCGTCTCGTAAACATGAATCAATCCCATATGATTAATCCTAAAAAGTGTATCTTTGATGTGATCTTGTCCACCTGCCATATTGACACCGTATTTGGTTTTCAAAATTTTGCGAATCTTGCTCGCATCATCATGCAATACTGCACTCATCGCTTTTGCTGGCACTTTGGGGTAGATGTGAAGTCCCAACGCTTGCAAAGCCTTGTTGGTTGCATGCGCTCTTTTGGCTGTGTCAGCATAGAGTTTATCCAAACCACCCTGAGCATCGATGAGTTCAAACATCGCCACAAGACCAATCACCAATGTCGTTGCAGCTGTCCATGCAGTGGTGTTTTTACGTTGATTTTTAAGCTCTGTTTTGAGATTAAAATAGTAGCCCACACCTCCATTTTCGATGATCTCTAACGCTTTGGCACTCAAACCAATAAACGCAAGCCCTGGAGGGAGCATCAACGCTTTTTGACTACCAGAGATCAAGGCGTCGACGTTGGTGGTATCGACTTTTTCAACCCCCACCGCGGTAATGCCATCGGCAATAACCATGATATTAGGACGAATCGCTTTGACCGCTTTGGCAACTTCTTCAACAGGATGACGAAGTCCACCCGCACTCTCACACACTTGCATAAACACCGCGTCAATGCTGGCATCGTTTTGAACCAATTCAATAATGGCATCGACACTGACAGGCGTGTCCCACTCATTTTTAATTTCGACAAATGGCTTGTTGTATGCGGCACAAATTTTGCCAAAACGCTCGCCAAATTTTCCCGAATTGACGACAATCGCCTTGCTTTGGCACAAATGGAGTACGCAAGCTTCCATAGCTCCGGTGCCACTGGCGACAAGCATTAAAACTTCTTCCATATTAAAAAGCGTGCTTAAATAGCCTCGTGCTTTTTCAAAAATAGCCTCAAATTCAGGTGTTCTGTGGTGAATGGTGGGTGTTGCCATCGCCATACGAACCGCTTCAGGAACGGGAGTCGGTCCTGGTGTCAAAAGTAACATAAGAGATCCTCATTGTGTATAGTTTTAGAGACCATTGTAACAAAATCTTGCTTGTTGTTTCTTTAGTAGAGTTCTCGCAAAACTCTACACACGCTTTTAAAGCAAAGCTCTAAAAGCTACGCTAACACTGGGTTTTTCTTGGCGGAATGCCCATGCACTTTTAGTGCTTTTAATAGCTGTTTCCCCTCTTTCTCTGCTTTGCTTTTACATGTAAAAAGTCTTTTGAAAATCGTTTTAGTGCCTTAAACTTATACAGTAATCTGATTTCTCTTCTCAATAAAGACTGTTATAATACGTTTCACTATCTGACACTTCAAGGAGTTTTCTGTGTCGTTCAAAGCCAAAATTATTCTCATTATTTCACTGTGTATGCTGTTTAGCTTAAGTATCTTTAGCCTTTTTAGTTATATCGATACGAAGAAAAATAGCACCCTACAGGTCGAAAATAGCCTTCAAATGGCGTCAAAATCGCTGAGCGATTATATTGATTTATGGTTGTCTACGAAAAAAAGTGCCACAGAGAGTATGGCGCGTTCGCTCAAAGATGTGGATCTCTTAACTCCCACTGACCTGACTGAGAAACTTTCCGAAACCAGCAAAATGCTAGGAGCTTTTGACTCTTATGTGGGCTTGGAAGATGGAACTATGACGTGGGGAAGTGACAAGAAACAACCCAAAGAGTATGACCCAAGGCAGAGACCATGGTACAAACAGGCCAAAGAGAGTGGGAAGCTTGGGATTACCGATGTCTACATTGGTTCAACATCCAAAGTACAGATGATTACCATTATGGCACCCATTTACCGCGAAAAGAGTTTTGTCGGCGTTTTTGGAATCGACATTACACTCGATACCTTGATTAAAACGATTAACGATGTTAATTTCAACGGTGGGTATGGCATGCTGCTTGATAGTAAAAAGACCTATATTGTCCACCCCGATAAAGAAAAGCTAGGAAAAGAGTCCACGTTCGCTTCTAAATTGGGAAAAGCAGAAGACCTTGTGGAGTATGAATTGGGTGGCGTTCAGAAGATTTTTGCTTACCATGTTTCCAAAGAAGCAGGCTGGACACCAGGGATCACCTTCGATAAAGAGGTTGCGTACAGCTTTTTAAAGACCCAAATGCGTGAGCTGTTTATCGCAGGGATTCTGATGCTGCTTCTTTCCATTGGTATTATGATCGTTCTCATTAAAGCCTTGTTAAAACCACTGGACAATCTTAATCGTGTTGTCAAAGAGCTTTCCAGTAATGAAGGTGATCTAAGACACCGCTTGGAAACAACCTCTAACGATGAATTCGCACAAGTCTCCGGCAATATCAATACCTTTATCGAAAAACTGCATGAGATTGTCAAAAGTTCTAAAATCATCAGTACTGAAAATGCGTCTATTTCTGAAGAGCTTTCACGCACCGCTTCGGAAGTCGTACGCAATGTGGAGAGTGAATCGCGCATTATGAACACCACCAAAGAAGAGGGAATTGCCTTGGTGAAAAGCTTAGAGACCTCCGTGATTAAAGCTAAAAGTTCCCAAGAAGCACTGAGTCATACGCAGCATGACATCGTTGAAGTTAAAAGCAAAGTTGAACAGCTTGAAACCACGATGCAAGCCACTGCGATTAAAGAACAAAGCTTAGCCCAAAGACTTGATAACGTTAGCCACAATGCCAATGAAGTCAAAGATGTTCTTGGAGTCATTCGTGATATTGCCGATCAGACAAACCTTTTGGCACTTAATGCTGCCATTGAAGCGGCACGTGCAGGAGAGCATGGACGAGGCTTTGCCGTTGTTGCGGATGAAGTACGAAAACTGGCTGAACGTACCCAAAAAGGATTGGTGGAGATCGATGCGACGATCAATGTCGTTGTACAATCCATTATGGATGCCAATACTGACATTGCTCAAAATGTTCATGAAGTGCAAGCGTTAGCGTCCATTACTGCTGATCTTCAAAAAGGGATGAATAATGTAGCAGTGATTATTCACTCTACGATTGATGAGAGTCATTATACGGTAAGTGATTTCATCGATACTTC
>DBTO01000104.1 GCA_002307095.1 Sulfurospirillum sp. UBA1314 | reverse complement strand
AGAAGACAAAAGAAAAGAGATTTCAGAAGACTTTGGATCACACGTATTAATGCAGCATGCAGACTTAACGATATTAGCTACTCACGCTTCATCAATGCTCTAAACAAAGCAAATATTGATTTAGACAGGAAGATTCTTGCAGATATGGCGATGAATGACCCTGAAGCCTTTGCAACTGTTGTAAAACAAGCAAAAGCAGCGCTTTAATACTTACATATACACGATGATGGGTTAATAACCATCATCGTGCTACTTCTATAAATTTCCAACGCTATAACCTTATAAAATTGAGTACAAGCCGCAAGTAGGATTACTCTTGGCTTGTAGATAAAAATACCCCTAAGGCTGAACGTCACTTCGTTTAGGATAAATAAAAATTGTATGACGATCCACAACAATTTTCTCTTTCGCATCAATGGCATAAGCTTTAACGGTTATTGGCAGATCTTCACCCTCTTCTTTGAGCTCTTTTGGAGCAGCAACAAGAATAATAACTTTTTTCATTTTTTCTCCAGCTTTGAGCAAAAATGGTTCACTTGGTTTCTCAATTTTTATATCATTATTGGAAACATCAAAATAGTATAAGTGATCTTTTGAATCAGTATTTTGAAATAAAAAGGTGTAGACATTTTCAACGGTTTTACCATCGTCTGCCATTTTGTAGAGTTGACTGGTACGGTTAATATTTAAGAGCATGTACTCTTTTTGAGTTCCCATAGCAAAAAGCCCTATAAGTGCAATACCTAGCGCGACCATATAGGCAATGGTTCGAAAGCGGAAATATTGTGTTTTGACACCTTTTTCTGCCGCATTATAACTTGTCCATGTGATCAAAGAAGCTTTACCTAATTTTTCCATTACAGGAGTACACGCATCAGCACACTCTAAACAATTGATACACTCCAATTGCATACCTTTACGAATGTCAATGTGTGTTGGGCAGACTCTAACACAGGCTTCACAACCTGTACAATCATCTGTGGCTAAAGGAGGTTTACTGCTGAGTTTCATTCCTTTGGCATCGAAAATTTGACCGCCGCGTTTTTCATCATAAATAGTTTGAATGGTGTTTTCATCAAAGAGTGCAGATTGAATACGTGCATAAGGACAAATATAAACACAAAAATTCTCTTTAAGCGCGACAACATCGTAGACTAAAAAAGCAGTTATTCCTAGCAAGAAGCCATACATAATAGTATTGTCAAGAGGATTTTGAAGGTACACAAAAAAGTCTTCAGGCGGGATAAAGTACCACAAAAAGTTTGATGCTGCCAAGAGTGCTAAACAGGTCCAAATAATCACAGCTAAAAAGCGTTTAAAAATCTGTTTCTCGGGCTCTTTTTGTTTATTATGAATATTTTTTCGGATTCCTAGAAGTTGTGTTTGGATGAGATCACGAAAAATGACTCTAAAAATCGTTTGAGGGCATGACCAACCACACCAAACTCTACCACCAAGCGTTGTGATAAAAAAGATACCTAAGAAAAAGAGCATAATGACAAAAGGCATTAAGTAAAGTTCTTGCATATCAAAAGCAGTAAAAAGAAGATTTAACTGTTTTTTGTCAAAACTTAGTAAAAAAAAGTGTTTTCCTTCGATGTTGATAAATGGCAAAATCAATGCGATAAGTGTAATGATGCCAAAAACAATATAGCGTTTTAGCCTATAATAGATTGGTTGTGTCGAACAATCGCTCTTACAATTCATGGGGGAATCCTTCTGTTTGGTCTATGATTTGGGTAATGAGTGAACACTCTTTTGCACTTTGAGTTTTCGTAAGTGTGAGTGGTTGCTTACGAGAAGATTGAAGGAGTGTCACTTTTGCTTTTACAAGCTCTTTTAAGCCTCTTGAATTAACATAATCTTTTAAAGACGTACGGCTTACATGTAAGATTTTTGCAATCTCGCTAATGGACGTTCGGTTTTCAAGCAGTTCAATCACTTGAGGACGATACGTATCAAATTTGGATTTTGACATACGTCCTTTTGGTCTTCCTTGCGCTTTTTCTTTGTCCAATTTTTTATTGAACTCGCGTTGTTTCACCAGAAGATCCAGCAAGACTAAAGGTTGTGAATCAACATGAATACAGGCATTTGCATCGGCAATATGTATCGAAATGGAGCGTGTTAGTAAGCACTCAAATACTTTGACTAATTCTTCCACATTGTTGGAAAAGGTTGATAGATCAAAAATGATAATATGATCATTTTTTGAGAGAGATCGTAAAAAACCTTTAAACTCTTTACGCTCTTCCAGCTCCAATGCAGGGTCGGAGTTCTCAATCTCTGTGGTATCGATTTTGAGATCGTGGTGATGAGCGTATTTCATGATCTGTTTTTGCTGAACGATGATGGGAGTGTCATCGCTTCTGTTTTTTAAAAGGACAATATTCATAAAAATGTCACCTTTTTATCATTAGTATAAGCGAAAGTATACAGACATTGACGTAGAAAGTCAATATAAAATTGAATTTTTACGTCAATATTCATAATAATCTAGTATTAGTATAAAAGTAATAAGTTGTTTTAAGCTTACATGTAAAAAGAGTTGGCTAAAATGCAACCTTAAATTCATCCAGAAAGGTGGTGGATAGAGTATGCCAGGAATTAAAGTACATCCTAACGATTCGTTTGACGAAGCGTATAGAAAGTTTAAAAAACAAGTTGATCGTAACCTAGTTGTAAC
>DBTO01000275.1 GCA_002307095.1 Sulfurospirillum sp. UBA1314 | reverse complement strand
AAGTCCCTTCTGTTTTCGTGCATAACTTTACGCCTCCTTTTCCCGTTAAGGAATCAGTTTTTGACTCTTAAAAGAGTTGCCAAAAAGAGGTGTATACTCTCTTTGGTAACGCTTCACTTTCTGACGTAAATAACTGTGCTAAATTTGCATATTAGTAGGGCAAAAAAGCCCTTTAACATGCAAATTTAGCATATATCTTAAAGAACGATCTCGTCTAAATTACGTCTTACTCTTTGTGTCAATGGTTTTCGATCCCGTTGAATAACAGCACTGACACGCTCCGCACTGGCAATTTTCTCAGATGGGCTCACCCCTAAATACATTCGTTCAAACTCCATAAATGCGTTTAAAACGACGGCTGTATTTTTATAGAAAAAGCTGGATTCATGTTTGAGCAAATGGTCGATAAACTCATCAATAAAATCATTGATCACTTCAGAAAATACCTCTTTTGAAAGCGTCAAGCTCTCTTCATCGCCTTCAACACCTGCTTGAATCAATCGACTCATAAAACGGAATAAAAAGAGGACTTGGTCTTCCGAATCGTTGCACACTGGCTTGTTTTTTCTAAATTTTGAACGCAGAACAAACCCAGCGGCTTGGACTCTTTTCTCCCCATCATCTCTTCCCTCATTGTAATAAGAAGCCGTTAACGGAACGAACGAACTCTCTGGAGAGACAAACACTTCATCGTATTCTTGCTTTAAAGCACCACAACCCTCTTCTTTAAGACATTTTCGAATGATCTCAAAGGCTTCATGCGATGTCTCATCTAAAGGATTTTCAAGAAAGATATTTAATAACGCGTCCAACTCAGCGTACTGCTCTTCGTGCGCTGCAAAACTAAATATTTTTGCAAAAAACGTGTAGTACAGCGTTCTTGCTTGATTAATTGCTCTGTGATTTTTTTCCATCAATCTCTATTCCTACTGTTTATTTTAAATTTTCTACGGACGCTGTAAAAATCACTTTTGGTTTGCAGTCCGCACAACAGTAAAGTGTTTTAAGCTTCACAGGATCTCCCATAAAAAGTGGCGTCATAATCGCGGCAATTTTTTCAACGGCTTTGGTGGTTGCAAACTCTTTACCGCATTCGATACAGGCGAAAAGTGAATCTTTTGCCATCGTGCGCTGAGAGAACCAACTTGGTTTTAAACTCATCTCATCTTTAACAACGGTGAGACACTCCTTCTCAGGACAGGTCACTTCACAATAGCCGCAATTAGTACAAATGGAAGCATTGAAACGAAGCGAATTATCTTCAGGATGCGCTGTGAGGGCGCGTACATTACAAGCGCCCACACAGCTAAGGCACAACGTACATTTACTCTCATCAATCACAATATCGCCATAATGCACATGCTCACCCGTTTTCACCACACCCAAATCTTCGCCACCCACCAAGTGCGAAAGACGTGCAGAGAAAATCTCGCGTTTGCGAAGACCGTCTTCGTTGATGCCGTACATACATTCAGGGAAGCTTTCCATACTTTCAAAAATACGTGCTAAATCAGCACTGTCTTCACAGACAAAAATCGCTTTTTTATGGTACTTTTTCTCAAAAATTTCGTTCAAGATGCGAATCACATCGCCTGTACCTTTGGAGATGAAATCAGTGTAGAAAATGATCGGATTGCCACTGGTTTGAAGCAGATTTAACAGATGCGCTTCATGGAGGTATTTTTCCCCCTCGATCATCAATGGAAGCACGCCTGCGTGAAGAGGAATATCAATCAAACTTAAATCCATTTTATGAGGAATAATCAGCGCGGTTGAGCCTTTAAAATACTCACTGACATGCGCAAAAGCGATACGTGGCATCTGCGTATAATCAAGAGCACCACTCGGGCACACACTGATACAACCGCCACAGCCATGACAGTCGATATGTGAAAATTCTAAGTGTTTGGTCTCATCTTCTTTTAAAATCGCAACTGTCGGGCAGACCTCAGCACATTTGCCACAGATTTCTTCGCGACGTTCGTGGTATTGGCAAATTGAAGAATCGTAATTGATATAGTTTTTATAGCGGTACTCGCCTTTGTTGTCACGAAGCTTTTTAAGCGCGCCATCTAGTCCAATAAGAGATGGGTCATACACACCGCTTTGCTTCATCGCAAAGAGTGGCGCTTCCCACCAGATGATCTGATCGCACTCCAGATCAAGCAGTTCGCCCTCTTTTTTAAGCGTTACATGTAAAGCACCAATGTGCCCATTGACATCTAAAATCATGGAAGGGGAAAGAAGGATGACCGTGAATGCTTCGCTTGTAAGTTCAGCTTTAAGTGCTTCATGATTTGCATCATCCGTGAGGATTAAAACTTTGTCTCCAACCTCTTGAGCGTAGTCCATATCTTGCGCAAAATCAAATCCGAGGGCGCGTATTTCATAGAACTTTGTCACATTAGAAATCTTTTGGGCAAGGCTATCGCGGGAGTGTTGAAGGTAAAAATTGATCTCTGGTGCGTAAATAATGGCTTCCGCTGCGGGGTCATTTGAGACTAAAAAATCGCCAGAACAAGGGCTTTTAACCTGCTCTATTGCATCGCTCAGAGGGAAATCAATACCAACGGTATCGTAGAAAACGTACTCTTTTTGCATGTTGTATCCATTAAGTGGTAAATAAGAATTTACCGAATTGTAAAATGAATTGCTTTAAAGGGTTCTTAACAAGAGTATATTTATCTGCTTCCGCATACGTTGTATACATATTTATATAGCGTATGCGGGCGCATTAATCCCATTAGCTTGCGTTAATCTTCTTAGGCTATAATTAGGTATTATCCAATGGGAAAGGGGACTTGGCTTGGTAAACAAAAATTTTCTAATCATCGGCTTTTTGGCTCTAAGCGCGTTGATGCTCCTCTTTTTCTTGATTCCTTCGTATACGAGCATAGAGCGAAACAGCATCGTTCTTGGCGCTTCGCTTCCCTTGACAGGTATCAACAGTCACTTAGGTCGCGATGTCGTTGTGGGCGCTAATACCTATTTTAGTCACACCAATGCCAGAGGTGGCGTACAAGGTAAAAAAATCGAGTTTATCCAATATGACGACAAATATGAACCTGAGAATACGCTCAATAATACCTTTAAACTTATCACCAAAGACGATGTCTTTGCCCTTTTTGGCTTTGTAGGAACGCCAACGGTCAAACGCGTGTTACCGCTTATTGCGGAGAGTAACATTCCTTTCATTGCGCCCTATACCGGTGCCTCTTTTTTACGTACAAAAAGCACCCCCAATATTATCAATTTCAGAAGCTCTTATATTGAGGAGCTTGACGCGCTTGTAGAATACCTCTCGAAGCAAAAAAACATTACACGTTTTGCTATTTTTTACCAAAATGATGACTACGGCGAAGAGGGTTACATCGCGCTCTCCCAAGCACTCATCAAGCGTAACTTGGCACTGATCGCTGAGGGCACGTACAAACGCAACACCCTCTCCATTCGCCATGCCATCCATGAAATTGAAGCGGCAAAGCCTGAAGCTATCATTTTAGTAGGCGCATATAAACCAACCGCGCGTTTTATTGAAAAAGTCAAAGAATCCAGTGCAGCCAACGTCATCTTCTGCCCGATCTCCTTCGTCAATGCCGATGCACTGATGGGCGAACTTCAAGGCAACGGTGAAAACATCCTTTTTTCCCAAACGGTTCCTTCGTATAACGATCCAAACTCCAAAGAGGCAGCTGAATACCTCAAAAATCTTGCGTTTTACTACCCTGAGGAAAAACCAACATTGATCTCTTATGAAGCCTATTTAGCTGCCAAAACGGTTGTCACTGCTCTTCGCTCGATCAACGGCCTCATTACGCGAGGTAAATTTTTGGATGAGTTGCGCGAACTTCCTTCTCAAACGCTCGATAATATTCCACTCAAATACCACCATGCACAGCTACTCAATCAGGTCTATCTCTCCCATTATGTCAATGGCAAATTTGAGATTATTCAACAGTATGAGTATTAAGATGACGTTTGTAGAATTTATTAACCAAAAACTCGAAACCATCAAGTTTTCCAATAAAACCAAAATTCTCATCTTTATCATTTTAAGCGGAACGATGACCATTGGCTTTTTGATGTTTGTCTCCATTTTTGCACTCAAATACGACTATGAAACCCTATTTCAAAAACACACGCAACCTCAAGTCGATCTAGAAGAGATCAAAGACAATTACCGTGTTAACATTGCAGAAACGCTGCGTGACATCAAAGATCGCCAAATCAGCAATAACGATGCCGTCGAAGTCATTTACCTAGCCCAGCAGATTATTCACAAACAGTGGAACAGCTACCAGTTCAATACCAATCGCCACATCGGGGGGCTCCCCTATTTTGCAAGCCGTTGGCTCAGCCTCTTTTTAGTCACGCCCGATATTCCTGAAAAGACGATCTTTCAGCAAGGTATTGTGGAAAAAATCAGTGTAAAAATGCAAAGCATCGACAGCAAAATCAACATCATGTTAGAGCTTTTAAAATACTCCAAAACAGAACAAGCAAGTTTTTTGATGGACGATATTATTTTAGAAGCCAATTCGCTCAATATCTATCTCTCAAGCCTCATTACCACGCATCTTAAACAGGCGATCACCGAAAAACAGGTCAATGATAGTCTTTTTCAAACCAGTACCGTGATGCTGATTTTACTCATCGGGTTGATCTTCTTTTTTATTACCATGGTGCTTTTTATCATCATTAACCATTTTAAAAACTTGCACAATTACCTCGAAGAAAATGTGCTGATTAAGACCAAAGAGCTGCGAAATCTCAACGATTCACTGGAGCAACGCATCAAACGAGAGGTCGAAAACAGTCGTAAAAAAGACAACATCATGTTTCAACAAGCAAGGCTGGCAAGTTTGGGTGAAATGCTTCAAAACATTGCGCATCAGTGGCGACAACCGTTGGGCTCACTCATGATGATTGTACAAAGTTTTGAAAGCAAATTTTTAGCTGGCAAACTCGATGAACCTTTTATCGCTTCACGTGTGAAAGATGCGCAGCTGCTCTCCTCCACGATGTCTGACACCTTAGAAGATTTTCGCACTTTTTTCAATCCCAACAAAAGTAAAAAAGCATTTCGCATTCATGAGATGATTCAAAAAGCGGTTGACCTCTCCAAATACCAACTCGAACGAGAAGAGATCATCTTAAAACTTTTTATCAAAGACGACCTTGAAGTCTTTGGCTTTAAAAATGAGCTGATTCACGTACTTCTCAATCTTATTGGAAACTCCAAAGATATTTTGGCAAGTAAAACAAATCAACCCGAAAAAATTATTCATATCATCGCTAAGCAAAACGACGAGAGTATTTTTATCAATGTTATTGATAATGGTGGCGGAATAAAAAGTGATATAATACCCAAAGTTTTCGACCCCTATTTTACGACCAAACACAAGAGTGTAGGCACGGGAATTGGGCTTTACATGTCCAAACAGATGGTTGAAAAACACATGCATGGCAGGATTACATGTAAAAATATTCGCCACAAATTAGGAACACATTTTCTGTGGGCGTGTACGATGTTTACGATAGAAATGCCTAAAAATTACATTAATACAAATGAGGGCGATGACGATGAACAAGCGCAATTTTGAACTGCTCGGTAGCTTTACGATTCTTTACATCGAAGATGAAGCAGATTTGCTGAAACACACCACGTCTGTTTTAGAAGATTTTGTCAAAAAAATCTATCCGGTGCAAACGATTGATGAAGCCTTAGAGATCATTAAAAGCGAAAAAATCGACGTGATTGTCGCGGACATTCACCTCAAATACAGCAATGGTCTGGATTTTTTACGCACCCTCAAAAACGACCTTGAGATCGAACTGCCTTCCATCGTCACGACCGCATTTACCGACACCGAGTATCTGCTGGATGCGATTAAACTCCATGTCGATAATTACCTCATTAAACCTGTCAATATCAAAGAGCTCCTCAACTCCTTGCACGATGTTTTACTTCCCAAAATTCAAGCCAAAGAGATAGAACGTTCTTACAATATCATCAAAACCATCTCTGCGGTGACCGACAGTAAACAAGTCGAGATCATCCGTTTTATCATCAAAAACTTGGACAGTGAAAACATGCTCAACTACTCCTATAGCGAGATTATGGAGCAAGTCGATGTGAGTAAACCCACCGTCATTAAGCTTTTTAAACAGCTCAGTGATCAGGGCATTCTCACGAAGATTCAAAACAAAAAATACCTCTTTGATAGCACCAAATTGCCGCTTCCGGAGAACGCATGAATGCTCTAAAAACGCTTCCCAAAGTTGACAAATGCCTCTCGCATCCGCTTTTTGAAGGGTGTAATGCCACTTTGGTGATGAAAATTGCCAGAGCCAAAATCGAAGAGCTCCGTCAACGACTGATCCAAAAAGAGATCGAGCATTGTGATGAGGAAGCGTTAATGCAGGAGATCAAAAAAGCGTACGACGCACTTTTTGCGCCTTCACTCAAACCGCTTATCAACGCCACAGGCGTTATTTTACACACCAATATGGGCAGAAGTTTGATCTCTAAAACCCTGCTGGATCGCGCCAGTGAGGTCATCTGCAACTACTCCAATTTAGAATACAACCTAGATCTTGGCAGTCGTGGAGAGCGCTACGAGCATGTGAGCACGCATCTGAAAGCACTGTTAAACGTGGAAGATGTTTTGGTCGTCAACAACAACGCTTCCGCTGTCTTTTTGATCTTAAACACCTTTGCCAAAAACCAAGAAGTGGTTGTCTCAAGGGGCGAATTGGTCGAGATCGGTGGCAGTTTTCGCATTCCTGAAGTGATGAAACAAAGTGGCGCCATTCTGAATGAAGTCGGAGCGACCAATAAAACCAAAATCACCGACTACGAGAGTGCGATCAACGAAAACACCGCAATGCTGATGAAAGTGCATCAATCCAACTTCTCTATCGAAGGCTTTAGCGAAGCCGTAGCGTATGAAGATCTTAAGCAACTCGCCACCCAAAACAACCTTTTGGACTACTACGACCTTGGAAGCGGCTACGTTCCCAAACTGCCGTACAACCTTGGAAACCGCGAACACTCCCTTGGCGAAATTCTTACATGTAAGCCATCCTTGATCAGTTTCAGCGGTGACAAACTCTTTGGAAGTGTGCAAGCAGGCATTATCGCAGGACGCGCTGATTTGATCGCAAAGCTTAAAAAGAACCAACTCCTTCGTATGTTACGCGTGGATAAAATCACCCTGAGTCTGCTTGAAGAGAGCATCAAAGCCTATTTGGCTGAAGAATACGAGCAGATTCCAACCCTGTGGCTGCTGTTTCGAAGTGTCGAAGAACTTACGCAAAGAGCGTTACATGTAAAAGAGTCTGTCGGCGAAAATGCGTGCGAAATCGTGGAGAGCGAAACCTATATGGGTGGCGGTACTTTGCCCAACCGACGCTTTCCGACCATTGCTTTACATGTAAAAGGAAAAGCGACGGTTTTGGAGAAAAAATTCCGTGAAAATCATGTGATCGGACGCATTGAAAATGACCACTTTTTACTCGACTTTCGCACGATTCTCCCCAGTAGCGAAGCAAAACTGAGTGAGATTATTAAACGTATCTTAGGGAATTAAATGGATTTTATCATTGTTGGAACCGCAGGACACGTCGATCACGGTAAAACGGCGCTTATCACCGCACTTACAGGCTTTGAGGGAGATAGCTTAGAAGAGGAAAAACGCCGAGGCATCACCATCAACCTCAGCTTTTCGAGCATGCAAAACGAAGTAAAAAATGTCGCATTTATCGATGTTCCTGGGCATGAAAAACTGTTAAAAAACATGATTTCAGGGGCGTTTGGTTTTGATGCGAGCTTGGTGGTTGTCGATGCAAATGAGGGCATTATGCCTCAAACCAAAGAGCATTTGGAAATCCTCAATCTTTTACATGTAAAGAATAGTATCATCGCTCTGACCAAAAAAGACCTCGCAACGCCTGAAGTCATCGAGCAGAGAACCTATGAAATCACAGAGCATCTCAAAACGCTTAAAAACCTTCATTTAATGGAAATTATCCCCGTCAGCATTTATGAGCCTTCCACCATTCAAACGCTTAAAAACGCCCTGTTTGCCCTACCTGTAACGCCTAAAAAAAGCAACGGGCTTTTTCGCTACTACGTGGATCGCTCTTTCTCCATCGCAGGTGCCGGAACCGTTGTGACGGGAACCGTTTTGGATGGCAGCATCAAAGTCGGTGAGAAGCTCTTTGCGCCAGAACTCGAAAAAGAGTTTGTCATCCGCAATCTTCAAGTGCATGACCATGACGTCGAAGCGGCACATTCGTCTCAGCGAACCGCGATCAACCTTCAAAATGCTCAAAAAACCTCTTTTGAAAAAGGAGCCTTGCTCTGTAAAAAAGGGTTTATTCGCGGCTTTGACTGCGCGGATGTCTGGGTGGAGAGTATCGGCGGGCACACACTCAAACACAATGCCAAAGTCATCGTGTATGTCGGCACCAAGCAAGTGGAAGCACGCATTTTGTTTTACGAAACCGAAGAGAGTTTACAAAGCGGTTTTGCTAAATTACAGTTTGATCACAAGCTCTTTTTAGTCCACGATGAGCCGTTCATTATCTGCTCCAGTGGTCGCACGATCGGTGGCGGACGCGTGCTTAACCCCATCAATGACCCGATGAAAAAAAGGGTGAAATTAGAACTGCTTAAAGCACTCTATGCCAAAGAGTTTAAAAGCGCCTTTACCATTTTGGTCGAGATGCACAAACATGGTTTTGGGCTCATTTCGTCCAACCAACGTTTTGGGCTAAACCATGAAGAAGCGATACTGATCGCACATGAAATGAGTGACGTTTTTGTCGATGCAAAAGGCTTAGTCCTCTACCCTATTTCGATGCAAAACGATCTAGAGCGCATCATTCAAGCTATCTACGCCAAAAATGCTTATGCCCTCCTCTCCGCCAATTCACTCTCCCTTAAACTCAAATGGGCAAGTGTCGCTTTGGTCGAGAGCGTGCTGCAAAAACTCTGCGATGAAGGTATGCTGGATTTGGTGAATGGCATCTACAAAAATGCGCAAATCGACATCGACAATATTGAAACGCTCATCGAAGATAGGCTCTATGACATCTTACTTAAAGCCGAATTTACACCCGAAGCTCCCTACAATATCTACGATGAACTCGACATCGACCGTAAAATGGGCGATGATGCACTCAAAAGCCTCACACGCGCTAAAAAGATCGTACGCTTAGAGCACAACCTCTTTGTCACAACTATCGCTTTAAGTGCCATGATGGCGCATTTAAGGGACATTATGCGCAAAGAAAACGGCGTGGACATCAAATCGTACAAAGAGCACTTCGACATCAGCCGCAAATACTTAGTCGCGTATCTTGATTATCTCGATAATTTTGATGATGTGAAAAAAGAGGAAAATAGAAGAGTTTTAGTGTAGAGAGTTTCTAAACGACGCCTTACAGCGCCGTTTAGAATTAACGATCATTACGCAAGTTTACTCGCATCAATGACGTTGTAATCAA
>DBTO01000070.1 GCA_002307095.1 Sulfurospirillum sp. UBA1314 | reverse complement strand
ATGGCGAAATCAGTGTGCAAGTCAGCGAAAGTGTACGAGGAAAAGATGTTTTCATCATCCAATCCACCTGTGCACCAGCGAATATTAATTTAATGGAATTGCTTATTTTAACCGATGCTTTGCGAAGAAGTTCTGCCAACAGCATTACCGCCGTTGTTCCTTACTTTGGATACGCGAGACAAGATCGAAAAGCAGCGCCTAGGGTTCCGATCACAGCCAAATTGGTCGCGAATATGATGCAAACCGCAGGCATTGATCGTGTCGTAACGATTGATCTTCACGCCGGTCAAATTCAAGGCTTCTTTGATATTCCTGTTGATAACCTCTATGGCTCAATCGTTTTTAATGATTACGTGAAAGCTAAAAACCTCAAAAACCCAATCATTGCAAGCCCCGATATCGGAGGTGTTGCTCGTGCTCGAAGTTTTGCAAAATTACTCGGTGTTGATATGGTCATTGTCGATAAACGCCGCGAAAAAGCGAATGAGTCTGAAGTAATGAACATCATCGGCGATGTGAATGGCAAAGACGTTATCTTAGTGGACGATATGATCGATACGGCTGGAACCATCGTGAAAGCGGCTGAAGTCTTGAAGAAAAAAGGCGCAACAAGCGTGATGGCATGTTGTACGCACGCAGTTCTCAGTGGACCTGCGTATGAGCGCATTACCAAAGGTGAGCTCGATGAGTTGATCGTCACCGATACCATTCCTCTCAAAGAAGCCAATGACAAAATCAAAGTCTTAAGTGTTGCTCCTGTTTTTGCCGAAGTGATTCGTCGTGTTTATCACAATGAAAGTGTCAATGGATTGTTTGTTTAATGCAGAAACATATTCGTAACTTCTCAATAATCGCTCATATCGACCACGGTAAAAGTACACTTGCTGATCGTCTCATTCAAGAGTGCGGTGCAGTCAGTGCGCGTGAAATGACCGCGCAGATGATGGACACCATGGACATCGAAAAAGAGCGTGGCATTACCATCAAAGCGCAAAGTGTACGTTTGACCTATGTTAAGGATGGACAACCCTACATTCTCAATCTTATCGACACTCCCGGTCACGTTGACTTCTCGTATGAAGTGAGCCGCTCTTTGGCTTCCAGTGATGGAGCACTTTTGGTCGTCGATGCCTCTCAGGGTGTGGAAGCCCAAACCATTGCCAATGTGTACATTGCCTTGGAAAATAACTTAGAAATTATCCCCGTTCTTAACAAAATTGACCTTCCTGCGGCTGATCCTGAGCGTGTGAAAGATGAGATCGAACATACCATCGGACTTGATTGTTCGGAGGCGCTTAGTGTGAGTGCTAAAAGTGGTATTGGAATTAGAGAACTTTTAGATACATTAGTAGATAAAATCCCAGCTCCTACAGGTGATGAAGACGCTCCCACTAAAGCATTGATTTACGATAGTTGGTTTGATAACTATTTAGGGGCACTTGCATTGGTTCGCGTCTACGATGGCACGATCAAAAAAGGGCAAGAAGTTTATGTGATGGGTACGGGTAAAAAACATGAAGTGTTGAACCTCATGTATCCGCATCCACTTGTGTTAGAAAAAACACCAATGATTAAAACGGGCGAAGTGGGCATTGTCGTTTTGGGTCTTAAAAACGTAGGCGATGTTAAAGTGGGCGATACGATCACCGATTTTCGTACCAAAACAAAAGAGCCGATCGCTGGGTTTAAAGAAGTCAAACAGTTTGTATTTGCGGGACTTTACCCGATTGAAACCGATAAATTTGAAGAACTTCGTGACGCGCTTGATAAACTCAAACTCAATGACTCAAGCATTTCGTATGAGCCTGAAACGTCCGCAGCACTGGGCTTTGGTTTTCGGGTTGGCTTCTTGGGATTGCTTCATATGGAAGTTATCAAAGAGCGTTTAGAGCGAGAGTTTGATCTCGATCTGATCGCCACAGCACCCACAGTAACCTATAAAGTGAAAACGACCAAAGGGGTGGTTTTAGACATCCAAAATCCAAGCCAACTGCCTCCTGTGAATGAATTTGAAGAGATTCAAGAGCCGTATGTGAAAGCCACTGTTTTAACACCGACGGAGTTTTTAGGCAATATCATCATCCTTATGAATAACAAACGGGGTATGCAAAAGAAGATGGACTATTTAAGCCCTGAGCGTGTCCTGTTGGAGTATGAAATCCCCCTTAATGAAATTGTGATGGACTTTTACGACAAACTGAAATCAGTCTCTAAAGGCTACGCCAGCTTTGATTATGAGCCTATTGGGTATCAAGTCGGTGATTTGGTCAAGCTTGATTTGCTTGTTGCAGGAGAACCTGTGGATGCACTTTCCATTATTGTTCCACGTGTCAGTGCGCAAACCAGAGGACGTGATTTTGTTAAAGCGATGAAAGAGATCGTTCCACGACAGCTTTTTGAAGTGGCGATTCAAGCGAGTATTGGTACCAAAGTCATTGCTCGTGAAACGGTTAAATCGATGGGTAAAAACGTTACCGCGAAGTGTTACGGTGGCGATATTACCAGAAAGCGAAAACTGCTTGATAAACAAAAAGAGGGTAAGAAACGTATGAAATCCATCGGTAAAGTTCAACTACCGCAAGAGGCGTTTCTCACCATTCTCAAAATCGACTAACCTTTACATGTAATGCGTTGCCATCTCTGTTTAAACCTCAGTTGGCAACCGCTTTGCAAGAAGTGTCTACAGACCATTTTAGCCCCAATGCCCGCATTTAGAGTGCTGGAAGACGGGCTTAAAGTTTACTCGTTTTACAACTACAATGACATAGCCCCTCTGCTTCACACCAAACATACCTACATTGGTGCCAAAATCTTCACTCAACTTGGGACTCACACCTTTTTTGAATTTTTAAAAACTTTTGAGCTACCCAAAGGCATTTGCGCCATTCCCATCGACGATCATGTCAGGCATGGTTATTCGCACAGCGCCATATTGGTGAAAGCAACGAAACCTTTTTTGACGCCGTTGTACGGAAGTTTAAGAGCAAAGAATCATGAGAGTTATTCGGGTAAAAGCAGAGCCTACCGACAAGCCAATAAACGTGATTTTGTCTTTACATGTAAAGGTGAAATAGATGCTATTTTGATTGATGATATTGTTACGACTGGAAGTACTTTGCAAGAGGCGCATGAGACGCTTAAACAGCATGGGGTGAATGTACTGTTTGCACTTGTGTTAGCGGATGCGAAAGAGAATTAATAAATTCTCTTTCAACGGTTACATGTAAATTAGATATCTTCCGACAACTCTTTTTCTTTGCGAATGATATACCAACCAAGAATCGCCCCAAAAGAAAAGACACCAATCACATAAAAACCTGCTGCGTATTTGCTAAAAAAGTTGGCAAGGATTGGGATGAGAAAAGCGGTTAAAGCGCCTGTGATGGCGTAGGAAATATTGAATGAAAACGCGACACCACTGTATCTGACTTTGGCAGGAAAGGCTCGTACCATGTAGTAAGGAAACGCGCCTACAATACCAACGCTAAACCCAACAATAGGGTAGGTGATATAGAGCATCTCACGACCTGCTGAAAGCGATGAGAGAAACGTAATCGTTGCGATAACAACAAAAATGCACCCTATCATAATCACTTGACCAATGGAAAATTTATCGGTAAGGTAGCCGTAAAAGACACATCCAAGTGCCAAACCAGCAGTGGCTAAAAGCCTTGAAATGGAGACGTCCATCTCTGAAAAGCCAAATTGCCCTTGCAAATAGACATGTGATGTGACGATAATCACCATAATGCCAGCCGATAAAACCCATGTCAGTAAAATAGAAATCATTGCTTGGGGGAGAAAGTTGGATAAAACATTCCAAATGGGTAATTTTTTTGAAACTTCTTTTTCTTCACGTTTTTGCATCTCAAGAAAAATAGGCGTCTCTTTGAGCCACTGTCTTAAGTACATCGCGATGAACCCAAAAATTCCCCCAACGATAAACGGAATTCTCCACGCCCAAGCGTGCATCTCTTCTGCACTATAACTGCTTTGCATGATGATAGAGACTAACGAGCCAAGCAAGATTCCCAGCGTAAGCCCTGATGTCAATGTACCACATGCGAGTCCTACTTTATTTTTAGGAACATGCTCTGCCACAAATGTCCAAGCCCCAGGAATTTCACCTCCTACTGCAAGCCCTTGACAGACACGAAGCAGTAAAAGAAACACAGGCGCAAAATAGCCGACCGCCGCATAGGTAGGCAAACAACCAATCAGAAGCGTGGGGACTGCCATCAGAAGAATACTTAATGTAAACATACGTTTTCTACCCAATAGATCGCCAAAATGCGCCATCACAATGCCGCCAAAAGGACGTGCGAGATACCCTGCTGCAAAGATACCAAACGTTTGAAGTTGACTGAGCCACATAGGCATATCCGCAGGAAAAAACAAGCCGCCAATGACTTTGGAGAAAAATACAAAAATGATAAAGTCATAAAATTCCAATGCCCCACCAAAAGCGGAGAGCGAAAGTGTTTTGTAGTCTTGGGAACTGAGCAGTCTTTTATGCTTGGTTGCAGTGTGTTGCTGTGCCATGGAAGATCCTTTCTTCATAAAACGTGAAGTATAACGAAATTTTGGGTGACTCAAAAGCTTTTACATGTAAAAATTTGTTTATAAAATAGGCATGGGGAAAATTAAAAGAAGGTAGGCTAGATTTTTCGTGTTAAGCGTGTTTATACGCTATGACATGAATTCATATCAATAGGGGAAGGACTATTTTTTTCTACATGTAACTTGATTATCAGTAAAAGTATTTGGTACATATCTTTGTCATTTGCCTTTGCAATCGTTTTTAAACTATCGTCAACATTGTCGATTTTTACGTGGTTTTCTAAAAGCTTTTGTTGAAGAAAAGTGGCGTCACTCTGAAACAGTGAGCAGAGTTCGTGAAACGATTGGTTTTTGGTACTACGAATTAAGAAATCTATGTTGTCTTCGTGGTGGATCTGCTTGTTGCAAAGGATCGCAACACATTCTTGCAACAGTTTTCGAATGGTGCATCTTCGCAACCAAGCATGTACGCCTAAAAGCCCGATAATAATCAGCGCTGAGAGCTTATGTAAGATTAAAATAAATGAAGAATGCTGTTCCAGCACAAAAGCGATTCCTGTGGCATAAAGGGTACCAAACATCACCAAAATCGCCGCAATAATCACGACTTTTAAAACAGATTCATTCATGCACATTCTTTCAAAAAGGGGTCAGGGCTAAACTTTTAACTTTTTAACATTCTGTGGTACAATTTTAGCAAAAAAAGAGGGAAAGTATGCCACGAAGATTGCGCATTGAAAGCTTGGGGTATCACCACGTTTACAACCGTGGTGTTGCTAAGGGGAAGGTTTTTGAAGATGAAAAGGACAAAGCGAAGTTTATCGAACTGATGGCAAGTGCTGCTAGAGAGTATAAGTTAAACATTCATGCGTTTTGTTTGATGGACAATCACTATCACATTTTAGTGCAAAACACTCGCGAAAATCTCTCCTCAGGTATGCGCCAGCTTAATGCACAGTATGCGAGCTATTTTAATAAACGCCATGACCGCGTGGGGCATTTGTGGCAAGACCGCTTCAAATCATGGTACGTTTTGGATGAAAAGTACCTTTTTACCCTCTTTAAATACATCGAAAATAACCCCGTTAAAGCGGGGATAAGTCAAAAAATAGGCGAATATCTGTACTGTGCAACGTACAGCATTTTAAAAGACGCGGTACCTCCTTTTTTGCAAAATTCGTTTGTCTTGCGCGATTACAATACTAAAGAGATATTGGAGCTTTTAAACATTCCGCTCAGTGTGGCAGAGCGCTCCACTATAGACGCTTTTCATCAAACAAAATACAAGCGCGAAGAGGGGCAAGTTGCACCTTTGCACCAAGAAGTACTTGAAAATTATTTCTTACATGTAAAGAGTAAAGCAGAGCGAAATGAAGCAATCAAAAAAGCCTATGAAGATGGGTATAGCAAAAGTGACGTTGCGCGAAATTGCTCTCTAAGCGTTGCAGGTATCAGTAAAATCCTCAAAAGTTAAAAGTTTAGCCCTGACCCCTATGGAAATG
>DBTO01000014.1 GCA_002307095.1 Sulfurospirillum sp. UBA1314 | reverse complement strand
AAAAAACACCGATGATTAAAACGGGCGAAGTGGGCATTGTCGTACTGGGTCTTAAAAACGTAGGCGATGTTAAAGTGGGCGATACGATTACGGATTTTCGTAATAAAACGAAAGAGCCGATCGCTGGCTTTAAAGAGGTCAAACAGTTTGTATTTGCGGGACTTTACCCGATTGAAACCGATAAATTTGAAGAACTCAGAGACGCCCTTGATAAGTTAAAACTCAATGACTCAAGCATTTCGTACGAGCCTGAAACTTCCGCCGCACTTGGCTTTGGCTTTAGGGTTGGATTCCTTGGGTTACTTCACATGGAAGTTATCAAAGAACGATTGGAGCGAGAATTTGATCTTGATCTGATCGCCACAGCACCAACGGTAACCTATAAAGTTAAAACGACCAAAGGCGTTGTTTTAGACATTCAAAATCCAAGCCAACTTCCTCCTGTCAATGAATTTGAAGAGATTCAAGAACCGTATGTTAAAGCAACCGTTTTAACACCGACTGAATTTTTGGGCAATATCATCATTTTGATGAATAACAAACGCGGTATGCAAAAGAAAATGGACTATTTAAGCCCAGAACGCGTGCTTTTGGAGTATGAAATCCCCCTTAATGAAATTGTGATGGACTTTTACGACAAACTCAAATCGGTCTCCAAAGGGTACGCAAGCTTTGATTACGAGCCGATTGGATATCAAGTCGGTGATTTGGTTAAGCTTGATCTTTTGGTTGCAGGTGAGCCTGTGGATGCGCTTTCCATCATTGTTCCACGTGTAAGTGCGCAAACCAGAGGTCGTGATTTTGTCAAAGCGATGAAAGAGATCGTTCCTCGTCAGCTTTTTGAAGTGGCGATCCAAGCAAGCATTGGCACGAAAGTCATCGCGCGTGAAACGGTTAAATCTATGGGTAAAAATGTTACCGCAAAATGTTACGGTGGCGATATTACAAGAAAACGAAAACTTCTCGATAAACAAAAAGAGGGAAAGAAACGTATGAAATCCATCGGTAAAGTTCAATTACCGCAAGAGGCGTTTCTCACCATTCTCAAAATCGACTAAAAATGCGTTGCCATCTTTGCCTTGGGCTTAGTTGGCAACCGCTTTGTAAAAATTGCCTCCAAACGATTTTAGCCCCAACGCCTGCTTTTAGAGTTTTGGAGAGTGGGCTTAAAGTTTACTCGTTTTACAACTACAGCGACCTAGCACCACTGCTTCACACCAAACACACCTACATCGGCGCTAAAATTTTCGCACAACTGGGGATTCACACCTTCTTTGAATTTTTAAAAACGTTTGAGTTACCCAAGGGCATTTGCGCCATTCCCATCGACGATCATGTCAGGCACGGCTATTCACACAGTGCGATTCTAGCCAAAGCAACGAAACCTTATTTAACACCCCTGTACGGAAGTTTAAGAGCAAAGAATCATGAGAGTTATTCGGGTAAAAGCAGAGCCTACCGACAGGCGAATAAACGTGATTTCATCTTTACATGTAAAGATGAAATCGATGCTATTTTAATTGATGACATCGTCACCACTGGAAGTACGTTAGAAGAAGCCTTTGCGACGCTCAAACAACAGGGCGTTAATGTTCTTTTTGCACTTGTTTTGGCGGATGCCAAAGAGAACTAAGCTCTTTTTTGAGAGTTATATTCACCATTTGCACTCCAGTTAGAATTATGATAATATTTCTCATTATTTTAATTGGCGGAAAATGTTAACGTATTACAAAGAGATTGTTATATTTGCAAAAAAACTTTTACATAACAAAGAGTATGCGCTTGATGTCGTGCAAGAGGCGTATTTGCGTATGATTCAAGCCGAAAAAACAATGGAGATTAAACATCCTAAAGCCTATCTTTATAAAACAGCTAGAAATATTATCATCGATGATTTTCGCAAATCAAAAGAACATCACAATACCCCTTATGAAGAAGGATCATTGTGTATTCCTAAAGAGGAAGAACCACACGCTATTGTCATGCACGAATCCCAACAAAAACACCTTTTAAAAATACTCGACACCTTCCCTAAAAAAGCAAAACAAGCTTTGGTGCTCTATCTGATTGAAGGTCACTCCAAAACACAGATTGCGCAGAGAATGAATGCTACCAAAGAGACAACCGAAAAACTCATCACGCGCGGGTTATTAAAACTCAAAGAAGCCTTAAAAGAAGAACCATTATGACATTAAATGAGCAACACATTATAGATGAACAAGCCGCATATTGGCATATCGCCAATAGAGAGCCGCTTGCAAATGAAGCACACAATGAATTTGAGCGATGGCTTCAAAAAGAAGAACATCGTAACGCGTATGATGCACTTTTACAGATAGAGACACTGTTTCAAACATTGCCCCAAGAGATGCAAAATAGCCTTGTACAAGAAAGCACGCCTCAAAAAAGAGTTTTTACAGCATATTTTAAACCGTTAGCAGCAGCTGCTGTGGTGATTTTTGCCTGTATCGGGATTTTTGAAGCGTATGCCTACAGTCAGTTTAAACGTACACACGAGATACAAACTGCTTACGAAGCACAAGAAATTTTACTACCCGATGCTTCAAAAGTGCGAATGGATGCAAGTACGAAACTTTCGATTACCTATTACGATACTAAGCGTGAAGTTTTTCTAACGCAAGGGCAAGCGACCTTTGAAGTCACCAAAAATGAAAAACGTCCGTTTATCGTTAAAAGTCCACATCTGGATGTGAGCGTTTTAGGAACCTATTTTTCTGTGAGTTATTTGAATGATCTCACCTCCATTTATGTCTTAAATGGGAGTGTGCAAATCAACGAAAGAGCAAACAATGCTCTTCTTGCAACCTTGAAAAAAGGTGAGAGCCTTGTGTTTGATGGCAAAAGTGCACACCTGCTTTTTGTCAAGCCGTTTGATACCGCAAAATTTGCTTTATGGACGAAAGGCATTGTCTCCTTTGACAAAACACCGCTGATGCAAGCACTTCAGAGTTTTGGAAGATACAACGACCTCGCTTTTGTAACCTCGGAGTTTGATCCTTCTTTAGTGTATGTTACAGGGTCGTTTCAGTCAAAAGATGTAGATAAATTTTTATTTGCACTACGAAATATCTACTCTTTTAAAATCGAAAGGCATGAAAAACGAATTGTGATTTCACCCAAAACTGAAGCCTTAAAATAACAATTTGTCGTTTTTTTCTTGAAAATGTCCTCCTTTTCTTTTTTTCTCCGTCTTACACTTTAGAGAATCATTCTCAAAATAGACAAAAAGGAATCATCATGGGATATAAAACATCCTTACGGGCATTTGTTTTGGCGACGTCTTTAAGTGCCATTGTGTTTGCAAGCAGCAACGACATCTATACGATTGCTTCTATGCCACTGAAAAAGGCAATCGAAAAAATATCGGATCAAGCGGGCTTGCCGTACTTGGTGGATGCTAAATTATTGGAAAACAAAGGAAATGCCCCTGCGATTTCCAATGTGGAAGGCTTACAAAAAGCACTCGACACGATCTTAAAAAAGAGCGGGCTTAAAGCAAAAGTCAAAAATGGCACGATTATGATCGAAGAGCGAAAAGAGAATGAACCAACGGAATTAGAGGGAATTTCGATTAGTGCAAGTCAAGAAGAAGGCACGGCGGAAGAGGGGTATTTGGTTGAAAAAACTAAAACACTGGGGGTTTGGGGAAATTTGAGTCTTCAAGATACGCCGTATTCTATGAGTGTTATGTCATCTGACTTTTTAGAAAACACTATTACGTCAAATATGGGGCAAGTTGCTAAACAAAATTCAGTTTTGCAAAGTAATGGGAATGCATCATATAATGGCGAATTAGGAAATAGTATTAGAGGATTTGCTATTGGTTCAGCTTTAATAGACGGTATTCCAATACCTTCATCAAACTTTGGAGTTGGATTAAAAGAAGTAGAAAGAGTTGAAATTATAAGCGGACTTAATGGATTTTTATATGGTGTAGGAAATGTAGGCGGTACTATAAACTATACTTTAAAATACCCAACAGCAACGCCATTTACAAATGTATCTATTGGAAATAATGGTGGAGAAAACTACTATACTTCAGTGGATAGTTCTCAAAAAATAAATGACAAGCTATCAGTTAGAGTAAATGCTAACTATCAAGACGGTGACACAGCAAAAGATAATAATTCAAATGAAGAAAAGTTAATTGCAGTTTCATTTGACTATAAACCAACTGATGATTTGCAACTACAACTTTATGCTTCTCATAGGGAATCCCATATAAATGGAGTAACTCCATTGTGGGTTATTACAGGAAAAATGCCAGATGCTTTTGATACAAGTAAATCTTATTCCCCTGATTGGAGTTATAATAATGTAGATTCAGATAAAGTGGAGTTAAAAGCCAATTACAATTTTAGTGAAAATTTAAAACTTAGAACGGCATATATCTATAAAGAAGCCGATAGATTAGCACATTGGTTTATTAATAGATTTAATGCTAATACTGGAACTTTTTCAAGAAATTATTGGGATATGGGAAAAGAAACAACTACAAATCATGGAGCTTATGCTTATTTAGATGGAGAGTTTAATACAGGTTATATTCAGCATAATTTAACTTTTGGAGGTTCTTTGGGAACGGCGAAGGTTAAAGGTGGCGATGTAATTGGAACTTGGGATAGTGATACTTATACAAATAACAGTGATTTAATGACTTGGAACGTAGCTAATGCATTAAGTGCAGATAATTATTTAAAACAAAAATATAATAATAAGAACATTGTTTTAGGAGACAATATCACTTTTAATGAACAATGGAGTGCATTAATAGGAGCAAATTTAGCTTCCATGGAAAATAAAAATGGACAAGGAATTATACAATATGATGAATCAGAGATAACACCAACTTTTTCGCTCATCTATAAACCAATCAAAGATTTAACGACTTATATAACGTATATGGAAAGTCTACAAAATGGCGATGTGGTTGATAATCCAGCAGATACAAACGACGGTAAAGTTTTTAAACCGCTTGTGAGTAAACAGTATGAAATTGGAGCAAAATATGCTATCAACCAAGATTTATTGCTGAGTACGGCACTATTTAGAATCGAAAAAGCGAATAATATGACTGAAACGTTTGCTGATAGTGGAAATGGTAAAACACAAACAACTACACAAGACGGACTGCAAGTCAATCAAGGCATTGAAGTTTTAGTGACAGGAAAAGCCACTGATAGTTTAACCCTGCAAGGTGGACTTACCTATCTGAGTCCAAAAATAGAAAAAACAGAAGATAAGACTTTAGAAGGCAAAGAAGCAACAGAAGTTGCTAAATATCAAGCAAAAATATATGCAGAGTATAGGCTTCCCGTTATGCCAAAAATCTATGTAAACGGTGGAATTTACTATACAGGAACGCAATGGATGGATAGTGCCAATACTGAAGAATTACCAGATTATACAACAGTAGATTTAGGTGTTAGATATGAGACAAAAATTGATGGGTATAATACTACTTTTAGAATCTATGCAACAAATATAACTGGAGAAGATTATTGGGCATCTAGTAATATGTTGTCAGAAAATCCTAGAAGTATTGCTTTTAATGTAACTATGAAGTTTTAGGAATGGATTTTTATAAATAATAGTTTTACTTGGGTTGGGGTAATCGTAAAGAGGCATGCGCCTCTTTACATGTAAATTATTTTAGACAAGCATTGGCATCAATCATCGAAGGGCTATTTTTTTCTACATGTAACTTGATCATCAGTAAAAGTATTTGGTACATATCTTTGTCATTTGCCTTTGCAATTGTTTTTAACGTATCGTCAACATTGTTGATTTTTACGTGGTTTTCTAAAAGCTTTTGTTGCAGAAATGTGGTATCACACTGAAATAAGGCACAGAGTTCTTGAAACGATTGGTTTTTAGTTGTGCGCATGAGAAAGTCTATGTTATCTTCATGGTGGATCTGTGTGTTGCAAGCGATCGCAATACACTCTTGCAACAGTTTTCGAATTGTACAGCGTCGAAGCCACGCATGCACACCTAAAAGCCCGATAATAATAAGCGCTGAGAGCTTATGTAAGATTAAAATTGAGGAAGAATGTTGCTCCAGCACAAAAGCGATACCTGTCACATAAAGAACACCAAACATCAAAAGTATAGCCGCAATAATCACGACTTTTAAAACAGATTCATTCATGCACATTCTTTCAAAAAGGGGTCAGGGCTAAACTTTTAACTTTTTAACATTCTGTGGTACAATTTTAGCAAAAAAAGAGGGTAAGTATGCCACGAAGATTGCGCATCGAAAGCTTAGGCTACCATCACGTTTACAACCGTGGTGTTGCTAAGGGGAAGGTTTTTGAAGACGAAAAGGACAAAGCGAAGTTTATCGAACTGATGGCAAGTACTGCTAGAGAGTACAAGTTCAACATTCATGCGTTTTGTTTGATGGATAACCACTATCACATTTTAGTGCAAAACACACGCGAAAATCTCTCCTCAGGTATGCGCCAACTTAGTTCGCAGTATGCAAGTTATTTCAATAAACGTCATGACCGCGTGGGGCATTTGTGGCAAGATCGCTTCAAATCATGGTACGTTTTGGATGAAAAGTACCTTTTTACCCTCTTTAAGTACATCGAAAACAATCCTGTAAAAGCGGGGATAAGTCAAAAAATTGGCGAGTACCTGTACTGTGCAACGTACAGCATTTTAAAAGATGCGGTGCCTCTTTTTTTGCAAAATTCATTTATCTTGCGCGATTACAATACCAAAGAGTTATTGGAGCTTTTAAACATTCCGCTCAGTGTAGCAGAGCGCTCCAATATAGACGCTTTTCATCAAACAAAATACAAACACGAAGAGGGGCAAGTCGCACCTTTGCACAACGAAAAACTTGAAAATTATTTCTTACATGTAAAGAGTAAACCAGAGCGAAACGAAGCAATCAAAAAAGCCTATGACGATGGGTATAGCAAAAGTGACGTTGCGCGAAATTGCTCTCTAAGCGTTGCAGGAGTCAGTAAAATCCTAAAAAGTTAAAAATTTAGCCCTGACCCCTATGGAAATG
>DBTO01000100.1:6778-10943 GCA_002307095.1 Sulfurospirillum sp. UBA1314 | reverse complement strand
ATCTGCAACCATTGTTTTCCTTTTTGGTTATTTATGAAAATTATAGAGCAGATAAAAATGGGAAAATATCTTGATTTGGGGTTAAAAGATAAGGATTTTGTTAGGATGCAAAAGAGAAAGTGAACGACTTCCTCTTTTACATGTAAAGATTTTGAGACACTTAAACGAAAAATCGCATAACAAACATAGCGATACAACTGTTGATGATACTAATGAGCATCAACAACGGCCAGTATTTTTTAGGAACATCCGCAACACCAAGGAGTCGTCCCATGTATTGTAACTGCGATGCCATCAAAAAGAGGGCTGGCATTAAAATCGTAATATGCGTGGTATCAAGAACACCTTTGGTAAACAAGCTAGCGGCAATGCCAACTCCAGCAGAGCAGGATAACCACGTTGTAAGAAGCACCGTAATCGCTTCGCCTGGTAGTCCAAAAAGTCCCATCGCAGGAGCGAAAAATGTACCGATGGCTTGCATCGCACCGGTGATATTTAAAATTTCAGCAATCACATATGCCATCAAAACGTTGGGCATTAAGTTATTAATTGCGATGTGAAAGCCCTTGCGCGCGCCGATGACGAAAATATCAAACGGGTTATTGGTGGTGGGAGTTGTTTTATTACTCATTGGCAAAATCCTTCTTATACACAGTATTTAACGTAAAGCGTGCGATCATCGCACCCACAAATTTCAAGACAAACATCAGAACCAAAGGGACTAAAACAGGGACGGTTAACGAAGAAAAAAGCGCTGAACCGATTGCAAAATAGTTGTTGATCATACCCGCACCCGAGTATTGCCATGCTGCCATAATCGTGAGCTCTTTGAGATCAATCTGTTTTTCATCGTACAACTCTTTGGTCAAAGCAGCACCCGCATCGGTACTTTGAAGATCCGTAATCATCGCCAAACCAGTAAGACCAGGGATTCCCAGTAACGGTCTTAAAAGCGGTGTCAATAACTTATGCGCCGCGCGAATGGCTCCATAATGTGTAAAAATCTCAAGCACTCCCAGTGCCAACATAACCGTAGGAACTAACGATAAAGCAAATAAAAATCCGCCCTTTGCACTCGTTCCGCCCGATCCAACAAACGTACTTTTAGCATCTTGCAATGTGCCAAATTTTCCTGCTAATGTCGTAAAATCTAAGGCACCGAGCCACGCCATGCCCTCCACTTTCATAAAAAGACCTGAGAAAAACAGTACCGCAAAAATGAGTGCTATATATTCTTTGACCCCAACTTTCCATTCGTGTGTTGTTTCATTATTTTCTAATGCCACCACATCTCTCCTTAAATAATAAAATATATTGAACATACTTACTATGAAATATTTAATTCGTCAGAATCATAGCCAAACAATTTTTAAGTATCTAAAAATTGTTGATTAAAAAATAGACGCCTCGACCAAAGAACCTTTACATGTAAAAATCATGGATTATTCATAAGAAGTAAGTCAACAATAAGCAAATTTTAGACATTCTTCACGCACAACTTCTAGTCTTATGTCTATAAGTCACTATGTTTAAAGTATCATAAAAGGAATATTTATGTCAAGAGTTATTGAACTGTATGATTATCTACACACCATCCCAGAGCTTAGTTTTGAAGAACATAAAACCGCCGCATTTTTAGCCGACGAACTGCGCAAAGCAGGCTTTAGCGTAACAACAAACGTCGGAGACACAACGGGTGTTGTGGGCGTTTATGACAGTGGCGTAGTAGGTTCTACTATAGCACTTAGAGGCGACATTGACGCACTGGGGCACATCGTTGAGGGTAAACTCTGCGCGATGCACACCTGCGGACATGACGCGCACTCTTCCATGGTGCTTGCCGCCGCAGAAGAGCTGCTTAAAACAGGCGCCATCACCCAAGGAAAATTAAAAATTATCTTCCAACCTGCCGAAGAGATCGGCACAGGAGCGCTTGCGATGGTCAAAGGTGGCGCGATTGATGATGTCGATATGATCTTGGGTCTACACCTGCGCCCTATCGAAGAGGCGAGCATGGGTCAAGCAACGCCTGCTCTGTACCATGCCGCTTCGGAAAGACTCAAAGCGGTTTTTCACGGTGTTGCGGCACACGGAGCGCGCCCGCATTTAGGCGTCAATGCCATTGACGCGGCAGTTGCAGCGATCACCGCTGTCAATGCGCTGCACCTCAACCCAACCGAATCGTACAGTATCAAAGCCACCCAGATGATCGCCGACGCAGGCGTAACCAATGCCATTCCCAGTGAAGCAACCGTCATATGGGACGTGCGTTCCGAGTTTAACCCTACGATGGAAAAATTGCTTGAAAAAGCCAAATCTGCGATCATCGCAGGTGCTGCAACAGTAGGAGCGACGGTCGATGTGACCAATTATTTTGCGATTCCAGCGGCGGAATATTCCGATGAAGCGATTGATGTCTTAACCGAAGCGATTATCGAAGTGTATGGAAAAGAGGGTCTATGCCCTCCGATTAAAACCGCTGGTGGTGAGGATTTTCATTACTACATCAAAGAAAAACCCTCCATCAAAGCGGGCTATTTCGGATTAGGCTGTGATTTAACCCCCGGACTTCACAACCCCAAAATGCACTTTAATAAAGACGCATTAGAGCAAGGTAAAAATGTTCTCATCGCAGCAACCAAAATAGCGCTAAAACGTTAACATTCGCGCATCAAAGAGGCTAAAAATATCAGCCTCTTTGATCTATTCAGTCTTTACATGTAAAGCTGTAACCGACCTCTCGTAAAAGTTTAGGTTCTGCGTCTTTCTATATCATGCCTTAAGGTATAATCCGTTCGCACAATGTTTCACTATTGAACAAATTTGCAAGTTTCAGAAAAGACAGTTGATATGATTTATCACCATTGATTAAGAAATTTTTTACCTCATCTAGGTAAGTCAAAAGTACAGGTCGCCATTTAAATGAACTAAAAGACAGCCCATCCTGTAAAATCAATAATGCAGTCATCATACTGCTATGAATTACGGTTATATGAGATGGAAATCTTGGGGAAGGCTCTAATTTAGTTATTGTATAGAAATCTTGATGCCCATCATCTGACATAGGATGGACATGCTTTGATGCAAAATCATAACCATACTTGTATAAAAACTCCATCTCCATATCTTTTGCAACATCTTCTGCTTTTGGTCTTTTCCATATAGGTTTTTGCTTTTCAAGTTTTCTCATTCGATCTTTTTGTTCTGTACTTAATTCATATACCCATCCAACGGCTTCATGCTTGAATTCTTTATCACTTTTTAATCGATTTTGTGACTTATATTGCTCGAAAAACGACCAATCATCAAACTCTATAAATTCATTTTTAGTGCCAACATGACGGAGGTGAAACATTCTATCTACTAGTGAGCGATATAGTATCCATGTATTTTGAAAATCGTTGATATCCCATAATGCAAAAATACTTTTCAAAGACATTGATGATCGAGCTATAAAATTGCGAATAATTGTATTTTTTGTATCACAATCATGTTTTGCGAAAGAAAATAAAACTATGCCACTAACAGCATACAAGGTATCTGCGACTTCTTTATATACTTCCAATGTTTGATAAGTTTTAGGTTCCATATTCTTACCTATTCTAGCTTTTACATGTAAAGCTTTTTAATTACGTCTTTTATACTCGTCATATCCAAACTGACTCGTCACTTCATAGCGTCCATCTTTGTGAAGTACGGCAAGATCAGGCAATTTGACACCGTTAAACGTTGTGTTTTTGACAATCGTATAGTGGATCATATCTTCAAAAATCAGTTTGTCGCCAATCTGTAATTGTGCATCAAAACTGTAATCTCCCATGATGTCGCCTGCCAAGCACGTTGGACCTCCAAGGCGGTACATGTACGGTTTTTCGCCCATGTCACCAGCGCCTCGAATCGCCGCACGATACGGCATGGCAAGCGTGTCAGGCATATGCGCTTCGGCGGAGATGTCTAAAATAGCGATGTCGATGCCGTTGTGAACGATGTCAAGCACACTTGCCACCAATGGTCCTGTTTGCCAGCCTACCGCTTCGCCGGGCTCCAAATAGACGTTGATCCCGTTATACTTTGCACGAAAATCTTTAATGAGCTGGATAAGTTTTTCCACATCATACCCCTCGCGCGTGATGTGATGCCCTCCTCCAAAATTGACCCATTTCAT
>DBTO01000100.1:4230-6430 GCA_002307095.1 Sulfurospirillum sp. UBA1314 | reverse complement strand
TGAAAATGAAGCCCTTCAATGCCTTCAAGTTTATCGTTTTGCATATTCTCTTTTGTGATGCCAAGGCGACTGTAAAGCCCACACGGATTGTAAAGATCCACAGGACTAGACGAAACTTCAGGGTTGAGACGCAGTCCGCAACTGGTTTTTCCGACTGCTTTTGCTTTGTATTTTTCCCATTGATTAAACGAGTTAAAAATAAGATGGTCACTGAGTGCGATGACTTCGTCAATATCTTCTTCTTTGTACGCAGGTGAGTAGGTATGAATCGTGCCTTTAAAATACTCTTTCGCAAACTTCGCTTCATGAAGTCCGCTGCACGTACAACCACTGAGGTACGTGTCGACAAGTGGTGCAAGCGCTTTAAAAGCAAAGCCTTTAAGTGCCAACAAAACCGTTGCACCTGAGCGCTCACTCACCTCTTTAAGCAGCTTCAAATTTGCCTCTAAAAGTGCCTCTTCGCAGACATACGCAGGGGTGTGAATCTGTTTGATGATTGTTTCTATTTTACTTCGTTTTTCCACAGCGTTTCTCCAAAAATATCTTCATTTAATGTAACATTTTTCCTCTTAATAAACTCTATTGACGCAAAAACAGCATTTTTCTCGCTAAATGACGATATTATTAGGAATTCCATACATAAAATGAGGAAAAGTGATGCGGGCACTCAGTATTAAGATTAAGGCGTTGATTGTCTTTATGGTTTCAATTCTCCTTGTAGCATCCATCTCTTTGGTAGTGGTCGTTTACAAATCACAGCAACTCGGACAAACCCAAACCAAAGATGAGGGTGAACTTATTTTAGAGATCAATAAAAATGAGCTCAAAGCCTATACGACAATGGCAGAAAAGGCGATTGCCTCCTTTTATGAAGCCTCTTCTTCTGAGTCCAACATCGCGCAAAAGATCAAAGCCGACGCGATGATCCTCAAAAAAACATTGGATGACATCTACACCAACAACAAAGACAAACTCTCTAAAGATGAACTGCACACGATGCTTTTAGCGCTGATTAATGGCTACCGCTACAACAACGATGTGGGGTACTTTTATGCCTATGACATGCAAGGTATCAATGTCGTTCATCCCATCAACAAAGCACTGGTCGGTAAAAATCTGATCGACATGAAAGACAAAGAGGGAAACTTTGTTATCAAAGATCTCCTCAAAGCCGCTAAAGAGGGAACGGGTGTCACCAAGTTCATTTGGCCTCATCCCATTACCAAACAAGATGAGCCCAAACTCTCGTATAATTTCTACTATGAACCCTTAAACATTGTCATCGGCACAGGCGATTATGCCTCTAGCATCAAAGCGCATTTTCAAAATGAGGCGATTAAAATTCTCAATACCCTACGCTACACGGATGATAACGAGGGCTACTTTTTTGGTTTCAAAAAAGGCACTGCGAACAATTATGTGTACGCGTTTCATGCCACAAAACAAGATCGCCAAGGAAGTGATATCAAACTGGATAGCACAGACTCTCAGGGGAAAATGTTTCGTAAAGAGCTCATTGAGGGGGCATTGAAAAACCCGAAAGAAGGGGTTTTTGTCATCTACAATTCGGAGCACCCTATCACGAAAAAAGATGCTCCAAAACTCGCCTACGCCAAATACTTTAAAGAGTGGGATTGGACGATTGTCTCGGGCATTTACATCGACAACATTGAAGAACACACTGCCAAACAAGGTGAAAAAATTTCTGCTAATATCAATGCCATGCTGGTCGAAACCGTGATCATAGGATCTATTGTCGCACTTATTGCAATTATTTCGATCTATTTTCTCATCACCAACCTGATCGCAGCGCCCCTTCTCAACCTGCAAGCCACCGCGCACAATCTAGCAGAGGGTGATGGCGACCTGACCAAACAACTTGAGATCAAAAATAACGATGAAATCGGAGGAGCGTCCAAAGAGATCAACAATTTCATCGAAAAAGTGCGTGCAACGATTGCCCTTGCGAAAGAGACGAGCAGTGAAAATGCCTCCATTGCGCATGAGCTATCAACAACAACCCTGCAAGTCGGCAAGCGCGTTGAGGATTCGACCACGATTATTCATCAAACAACGACCATGTCCAACGCGATCCAACAAGAGATCAACACGTCGGTGGTAAAAGCCAAAGAGAGTAAAGAAGAGGTCATCAAAGCCAATCAAGAACTCAAATCCGCCCATAAATTTGTCCAACAACTTG
>DBTO01000100.1:0-3887 GCA_002307095.1 Sulfurospirillum sp. UBA1314 | reverse complement strand
CAAGTCAAAAATGTCCTCACAGTCATCAGCGACATTGCCGATCAGACCAATCTTTTAGCGCTCAATGCCGCCATCGAAGCCGCACGAGCAGGGGAACATGGCCGAGGATTTGCCGTAGTCGCCGATGAAGTGCGCACCTTAGCAGAGCGCACCCAAAAAAGCTTAGTTGAGATTCATGCGACCATCAACGTCATCGTCCAAGCCATTACCGACAGCAGTGAACAGATGAATCATAACTCCAAAGAGGTTCAAGAACTCTCCCTCATCGCAGAAGATGTGGGCAAAAAAATCAACACAACCGTTGATATTATGGATATAGCAACCAATCTCAACGATAAAACGGTCAATGACTACATCGCAACCGGAGCGAAAATCGAAGCCATTGTCGCAAAAATAGAAGAGATCAACACCCTCTCAACCCAAAATACCAGAAGTGTCGAAGAGATAGCAGGAGCGAGCGAGCATCTTAACGCGCTCACTGAGAAACTTAACACGATTTTGAATAAATTTAGAACGTGATAAGGAGCCCAATTTTTGGGCTTTTACTCTCCCGCTTTTCGAGCAATCGCATCCATCCAACACGTTGGGAAAAACCGTTTGAGCCAGACAAAAAGCTTTGTGGGGAACGTCACAGGGTAGCGGAACTTTGGTTTTTTGGCTTCAATCGCATGAATCAACACGTCCAAAACCGCCTCAGCGCCCAACGTGAAAGCGCTATCGCCACTTTTTTGAAGGCGTTCTAAGGTTTTAGCATACACCTCTTTGTGTGCGGAGCGCTCTGGGTCGATGTTAGTGCGAAATTTTGTGAGGGCATTTTTGCGAAACTGGCTCCTAATTGGCCCTGGTTCGATTAAAATAACATCAATGCCACTGCCATGAAGCTCCAAGCGAAGCGTATCGGCAAGTCCTTCGATGGCAAATTTGGACGCATTGTACGCTCCTCTGTAACCCATCGCGACCAAACCCAAAATAGAACTGTTGAAGATGATGCGCCCATGCCCTTGTTTTCGCATGTAGGGAAGCACAAGGTTTGTCAGCTCAAGGGTGCCAAAAACATTGGTTTCAAACTGTTCGCGAAGCACCTCACGCTTCAGATCTTCCACGGCTCCGGGTTGCCCGTATGCAGCGTTGTTAAAAAGTACATCAATGCGACCACCCGTTTGCGAGATCATCCATGCAAGCGCTACATGTAAACTGCTAGAGTCGCACAAATCGAGTTTAAACGCATTGAGTCCTTCCGCTTTAAGACGCTTGACGTCCTCATCTTTACGGCACGTTGCAAAAACGGCGTAACCCAGCTTTGAAAGCCCATGCGCGCAGGTATAACCGATGCCCGAAGAACAGCCTGTAATAAGAATAGATGGTGATTTTTTCATATGCTAAGAATAGTTTCGCCTGAATTAATCCACGCGCTTAAAAGTTCGCCCGTGTAAAAGACATCGATACCGCATGTTTGTAACGGTGCCGTTATCTCCATCGTGTCAGCGCATTTGAGGCACGCCACCACTTTGACGCCATCGTTTACCATCGCTTCGACTTTGGCTCTTACCTCGGCATCTTCAGCGATCAAACGCTGCGATGCGCCCCAAACGAGCACTTCCACCTCATCCATCCAGCCCTTTAAAATGGCGTTGTGTGCGTAAAGACAAACCATCAGTAAGGCGGTCTCTTTGTTGTCCGTAGTCCATAAGATTTTTGCTTTTTTTGACATGAAATTCCTTTACATGTAAAGTGTCAAAGAGGAGGCTCAAAACTTTACATGTAAAGCTTTGAGCGAGTAAAGATTATTTGATTTCGTAAGTTTCCTCTGGTTTCATTTCGATGATTTTCCAAGGAAGACCTTGTGTGTTTAGCTCATCCATAAAAGGTTTTGCGTCGAATTGTTCCATATTGAAAACGCCTTTGCCGCCCCATTTTCCCTCTAACATCATCTTCGCCCCGATCATCGCAGGCACACCTGTCGTATAACTCACCGCTTGCGCACCCGTCTCACGGTAGCACGCTTGATGATCGCAAACATTGTAGATGTAGACTTTGCGTTTTTTGCCGTCTTTAAGACCTTCAAACACACAACCTATGTTCGTAAAGCCAACGGTTCGAGGTCCCAAACTTGCAGGATCAGGAAGCAACGCTTTAAGCAGTTGAATCGGCACGATCTTCACGCCATCAACGTCCACTTCATCGATGCGAAGCATGCCGACGTTTTCCAAGCATTTCATATGGGTGAGGTAGCTTTGACCAAAGGTCATAAAGAAACGAATACGTTTAAGCCCTTTGATGTTTTGAACCAAAGACTCTAGCTCTTCATGGTACAGCAGATAACTGTCTTTTGGGCCTACTTCGGGGTAATCCCAGACCATTTTTACAGACACTGGTTCAGTCTCGATCCACTCTCCATTTTCCCAATAACGCCCTTTTGAGCTTACTTCGCGAAGGTTGATCTCTGGATTAAAGTTGGTTGCAAACGCGTATCCGTGATCGCCTGCGTTACAGTCTAAGATGTCGATAGAGTTGATCTCATCAAAGAGGTATTGCTGTGCGTAGGCACAAAAAACATTCGTGACACCGGGGTCAAATCCACTGCCTAAAAGTGCCATAATACCAGCATCTTTAAACGCTTTATCTCTTGCCCATTGCTCTTTGTACTCGAATTTTGCGAGGTCAGGATGCTCGTAGTTTGCAGTGTCTAGGTAAGGAACGTTGGTTTTTATGCACGCATCCATGATGGTGAGGTCTTGGTATGGAAGCGCGATGTTCATCACTAAAGCGGGTTTGACTTTTTCGATTAAAGCCACTAACGCGTCCACATCGTCCGCATCAATGGCAGCCGTTTCGATGTTTACATGTAAAGATTCTTTGATCTCGTTTGCGATTTGGTCGCACTTTGATTTGGTTCTGCTTGCTAAGACGATTTTACTGAATACATCGCTGTTCATTGCGCATTTTTTGGTGACCACACGGCTCACTCCACCCGCACCAATAATTAATACTGTTGCCATTTCTATCCTTTGAGGTTTCATTATGAGGCTTCTTTAATAAGCGCTATGGCTCATAGCCATTATCAAAAAAGCCTAGTTTATTTTACGATGTTTTGGTTACGTTTTTATTTCAAGCTTTTCAGCACGATGTAGGCAAGCTCCAGTGCCCGTGCTCGGTGCGAAAAGGCTTTTTTCACGCTCTCACCCAGTTCACCCAGCGTTTGATCGTATCCACACGGTATAAACATCGGGTCATACCCAAAACCGTTGTTTCCACGCTCTTGCGCAATCGCATCGCCGTGCATCCAGCCATGCACACAAAACTCGCCTTTGGCGCAAACAAGCGCAATCGCAGCAGTATAAAAAGCAGGCGTTTTTTGGACACCTTTGTCTTTTAATGCCGCAATTAGTTTGGTGAGATTCTCTTTGGCATTCGCATTGATTCCTGCATAACGCGCACTGTAAATACCCGGCTCTCCGCCTAAAAGAGGCACACTGATGCCGCTGTCATCGCTTAAAACGATGTCGTTTTTGGTGTCCAGTTTTTCATAAACGGCGCGCGCTTTAATGAGTGCGTTTTCTTTAAACGTTAATCCTGTCTCTTCGATCTCGAAAGACGGCATAACATCGCTGTACGCGACCACTTCATACGCGCTAATCCATGATTGAAACTCTTTCACTTTGCCTTGATTGGACGTGGCTAAAATAATTCTCAAATGCTGCTCCATTACCTTACATGTAAAAGGTTTCAGAAATAACCCGCACGAAACACTTTGAGCCGATGGGACGAATAAGCGGAGCGTTTCGGGGCTCCCGTCGTGTCTCAACCATGCCCTGAAAGGGTTAGTTCTAAACCTTGATTTTATCCATTATTTGTTTAAAATTTGGGTTGCATGATCCACACTTCCA
>DBTO01000272.1:10783-12014 GCA_002307095.1 Sulfurospirillum sp. UBA1314 | reverse complement strand
GCAAGTGAGACTAAAGCGTTATCGTTTATCTTTGGCTCACCATTTACCTTGTAAGCAATGCCATTTTTGTGTAAAAACAAGATAAACAAAAACGAGCCGATGCGTTTGTTCCCATCACTAAAAGCGTGATCTTTGATGACATAATAAAGCAAATTTGCTGCTTTTTCTTCAATGCTTGGAAGCAGATCAATACCGCCAAACGTTTGATAAATGTTAAGCAATGCGCCTTTAAATTCACCTGCTTTTTCATTGCCAAAGAGTTCTGTCGCATCGCCTTTTTGCATCAGATCTTTTTTGAGCTCAGAAATAGCATTTTTAGCTTCGGCATAGTCCAAAACGAACCGTTGATTGAGTGTGCCTTGAAGCGCATGAAGTGCATCGGAATCGTAGCCTTGAAGCAATGCCCATGTCTTAGCATAGTTGTTGATAATGTCCAGTAACCCTTTGGCTTCGTTACTGCTGAGTTCTTTGGTTTCGATGCTTTTGCGGACTAGCTCCATCGTAGCGGTAAGTTCTTTTAAACTTTGAGCATTGATGTGTTGGTGGTTGAGGGCGTATCCTTTGATGAGATACTGCTTTAAAACATTGGTCGCCCATTTTCTAAATTCTGTTGCTCGTTTTGAATTGACACGATAACCCAAGGAGACAATCATATCGAGATTATAAAATTCAACCTCTCTTTTTACTTTTCTCTTCCCTTCTTGTTGAACTATTTCCATTTTGGAAATAGTTGAAGTTTCAAGTTCTCCCTCATTTAGAATATTTTTGATATGTTTATTGATTGCTGGTGTTTTGACATCAAAAAGCTCCGCCATCTGCTTTTGACTGAGCCAAACTGTCTCATTTTCAAGACTCACTTCTAAGCTCACTTGCCCTTTATCATCGGTATACAAAACAACATTTTGCGTCTCTTGCATCGTTGCCATCCTCTTTTTTCGTGTTTTATTATAGCTTTTTAATACAACGGCTTTTCATTTCATTTCAAAATGAAATAGAACTTTACATGTAAAAAATTTCCAATTCCTAGATGTAGATCAAGGTTTTTTACTTTTAAATGGGATAAAATGACTCTCATATAAAACAACGTAAAGGATTCAGATGACATTTACCGCCAAAATAGATAAAACAGCCCTCAAAGGCACACCCGTAAAACTGGAAGGAAACTTCCAAGAAGTGGGCAATAATGCGCCCATTGTTACTGTTGTTACGCCAGACTTACAAGAAAAAACCA
>DBTO01000272.1:0-10521 GCA_002307095.1 Sulfurospirillum sp. UBA1314 | reverse complement strand
AGGGCAATAAAGCGCAACTCATCATTGTTGTACCCTCGTTAGATACACCTGTGTGTGATGCAGAAGCGAGGCGTTTTAACCAAGATGTGGCGAAACATGAGAACATCGACACGACGATTGTTTCGATGGATTTGCCATTTGCAAGCGCAAAATTTTGCAATGTGGCTGGCATTGAAAATCTTACCGTTGGCAGTGACTTTAGACATAAAGCATTTGCGCGTGCGTATGGTATGCTCATTGGCGATGGCGCGCTTGAAGGGTTATGTGCTAGAGCGCTTTTTGTGATCAGTAAAGATGGTAAGATCGTTTACAAACAGGTGGTTTCTGAGATTACCGAAGAGCCCAATTATGACGAAGCGTTAAATGCCGCTATCGATGCAGCCAACAGGGGGGCTAGTTGTTGTGGTTTTTGTCAGTAGTTTAACACCACCAGAGCCTCCTAAGACGACGGCTCTTCAAAACCTAGTCGCTCAGCCACACCGCCTCTTTTTCTTTGCGGGTGTGGTTCAGGGCGTACTTTTTGTGGCACTTTTAGGTCTGCATTATGCAGGGCATATGAACTTACATGCAAGCGTGGGACTGTACCATGCGTATGCGATGACGTTCATCGTCTTTACACAGTTTTTTGCAGGCTTTTTGCTTACAACCTTTCCACGCTATCTCTCGCGTCCATCGGCATCACCCAAAGCGTATCTGCCCATCGCATGGTTGATAAATGGCGGTGGACTTTTGTTTATAGCACTTTCGTTTGTCTCGGAAATGGCACTTGTCGCTCCCATGCTTTTTATCGTGGCAGGCTACATCAAACTCTGCTTGCTTTTGCTTGAGTTTCAAACCAAAAGTACGGTGACCAATAAAGTCGATACCACATGGATGCTCCGAGCGTTTGCGCTGGGTCTTGTGGGTCAGCTACTCTTTATCGCGGACGCGTTTACACCGACCTACGCTTTGGCACTGGGAGTGAGTTTTTATCTGTATCTCTTTTTTATTGTTCTTATCGTTTCCCAAAAGATGATGCCGTTTTTTGCCGCCAATACAATCCTTGGCTATACGATGAACAAAAGCAAGCACTTTTTGCTCTTGGTTTTTGTGGCACTCATCCTCAAAGTAGTCTTAGAAGCGTTAAGCATGAACGCATTTGTGGCAGACAGTGCGCTCTTTGGAATCATCACGTACGAGCTTATGAAATGGCGTCTGCCTTTTCGCAAATCGCCTGCCATTTTATGGGTGCTTTTTCTCTCCATTTGGTGGGTTCCTGTGGGTTTTGGGCTCTTTGTGGTGCAAGATTTTAGCGCACTGGTGGGGCACTCCATTTATCTGGAAAAATCGCCCCTGCATGCCTTGGCGTTGGGTTATTTTACAACCGTTCTTGTGGGCTTTGGAACCAGAGTCATCCTTGGGCACTCTGGGCGAACGCCAAAAGCAGATGCTTATGCTGTGACACTGTTTGGACTCATTCAAGCCATGGCGCTCATTCGTATCATCGCAGGTATATTCCCACAATTTGGCTACTTGCATGCGGTGCTTACCGTGGCAGTTCTGTGGATTGTGATCTTTGGATTATGGTCGAAGCGGTATATTCATATCTTATTTGAAAAGTAACGCGTTGTGTGAGCCCAAATACAGGGCTCACATCTTTACATGTAAGCTTAGGATATTACTTCAAACCCTGCTTCATCAATCGCTTTTTCAAAGACACTCACATCAATCGGCGCATCGTACTCAACAACGGTTTGACCACTGGCTAAGTCAACATTGACACTCTTCACACCTTTGATTCCCTCTAAAACACCTTTGACGCTTTTAACGCATCCCATACAACTCATACCTTTAACCACCAATGTGATCGTTGCCATTATGTATCCTTTTACTCTAATTTTTATTTTTATAACGCCACTTAGGCAAAGCCCAAGAGGCTACGTTAGCCACTTGGGCACTAAAGCTTGCCTCTTTCGAGGCAGAAATATAATTTTATTTCATTTTCCAACGTCGTAACAGCAGTGAATTACTCACCACTGAGACCGAACTCATCGCCATGGCGCCACCTGCGACAATCGGGTTTAACATGCCCAAAAAGGCTAATGGAATCGCTAGGGTATTATACACAAAAGCTAAAAAGAGATTCTGCTTAATTTTTGACATCGTCGCACGCGAAAGTGCAATGGCATTGACAACATAGAGTGGATCATTGGCGATCAAGATCATATCCGCACTCTCCACCGCAATGTCCGAGCCATTGGACATTGCAATCGCCACATCCGCCACCGCAAGAGCAGGCGCATCGTTGATGCCGTCCCCTACCATGCAGACAAATTTTCCCTCGTTTTTAAGCTTTGTGATCGCCTCTGCTTTACCGTTCGGCAAAACTTCAGCAAAAAAATGCTTGATGCCTAGCTCATTGGCAACCTTTTGGGCACAACGTTCATTATCGCCTGTGAGCATATAGACCTCTATGCCATCACTTTGAAGCTTTTCAACCGCCACTTTGGCACTCTCGCGAATCGTATCGGCAAGTGCTACATAACCGATGATCTGCTCTTTTGTCGCCAACGCTACGATACTGTTGCCATCGTCCAAAAACGTTTGGGCGCGATCTGAGGGTTGCAACGATATGAACTGAGCGATAAACGCAGGTGAGCCTGCAAAATAAACCACGCCATCGATCTCGCCTGAAACACCCAAACCGGAATAGTTTTGAAACGCTTGAACACTCTTTGATGATGTTTGCGATGCTGAGGCAATAATCGCCTTGGCTAACGGGTGTTTTGAGCCCTCTTCCAAGCTCGCAGCAAGGGCTAAAAATTGCTCTTTTGAAAGTGCATTCTCAATTAAAACATCGACCACTTGAGGGTTTGCATAGGTCAATGTTCCCGTTTTATCGAACACAACCGCATTGATTTTCCCGACATTTTCAAGCACTTCAGCATTTTTGATGAGAATTCCCTCACTCGCACCCCTGCCAACTCCGACCATAATCGCCGTCGGCGTTGCAAGTCCAAGCGCGCACGGGCACGCGATCACCAGAACAGAGACTGCATTGATGATCGCCTCTTCAAAATCGCCTCCGATAAACCACCACGCACCCAAAGTAATCACCGCGATGCTCACGACGATGGGCACAAAAATACCCGCAATCGTATCGGCAAGGCGTTGAATCGGCGCTTTAGAGCCTTGCGCCTCTTCGATGAGGCGGACGATGGAGGCTAAAAAGGTGTCAGCGCCAACTTTAGTCGCTTGGCATTTGAGCATTCCATCGCCATTTTTGGTCGCCCCAACGATGGTATCGCCCACGGATTTGAGCACCGGTAAACTCTCCCCCGTCATCATCGACTCATCGACCATGCTATTGCCTTCTACAACAATACCATCGGTGGGAATACTCTCGCCTGCTTTGACGACAAAAATATCGTTTACATGTAAAGATTCTATGCTGATCTCTTCGAGCTTGCCATCACGTTCCACAAACGCTTTTTTAGGCTGCAAATGAAGCAATTTAGCAATAGCAAACCCCGTTTTGGCTTTGGCTCTGACTTCTAAAAGTTTGCCTAAAAGCACTAAAGTGATGACCGAAACAGACGCTTCAAAATAAAGGTGCAGCGGCACGTAAAAGAGCACAACGCTGAGGCTTAAAACGTACGCGGCACTCGTACCCAAAACGACGAGAACGTCCATATTGGCACTGCCGCTTTTAAGGCTTTTGTAGGCACCCACGTAAAACTTTCGACCACAGTAAAACTGTACGATGGTCGCCACTCCTAACTGAATCATCGGTGAGAGGTGCAGATGGATGTTAAAAAGCATCCCAACCATTTCAACGAAGAATGGCAGAGTAAGCAGTGCTGAGAGGCTAAATTCTTTTAAAAGTTTTTGGTAATCCTGCTCTTTATCCAAACTCTTTTGATCCTGATCGACCTTGGAAGATTCGGTAGCACCAAAACCTGTTTTTTCAATGCTTTGAATAATTTCTGGAAGATTGATATTTGGGTTAGATGTGGCAACAAACGCTTTTTCCGTGGCTAAGTTGACGTTGGCAGTGACGCCTTCAAGCTTGCCAAGCACACGCTCAATGCGCGCCGAACACGCCGCACACGTCATGCCCTTGATGTCAAGCTCAAAATGCTTTTCGGACATTTTTTGTCTCCTATTTTTTGTGACATTCTAACGCTTCGTTACTTGCGTCAAGATGAAACAAACAATGTAGGCAAATCTTTACATGTAAAGAGTTATGACGAGAGGTATTGCGTTATATCCACATCATCAATCTGTTCAGGCTTAAGATACTTTTTCGCATACTGCATGTAGACGCCACTTTTTAAAAAAAGCTCGAACAGATCGCCATCAATGTGCTCATCAATTTTAAGCATGCTCAAAATTTTAATCGCCTCAGAGATCGTTTTTGCTTTTTTATACGGTCGATCACTGGCGGTTAGCGCTTCAAAAATATCGGCAATGGCGATGATGCGTGCAGGCAGTGAGATCTGCTCTTTGGTAAGTTTACGCGGATACCCCGTACCTTTCATTGTCTCATGGTGCGCGCACGCATACTCAGGAACATGTTTGAGATTGTCCATAAAGGGAAGTTCTGAGAGCATACGAATACTCATGATGATATGCTCATTGATCTTATAACGTTCCTCGTCATTCAAGGTTCCTCTAGCGATGCTAAGATTGTAGAGTTCGCCTAAATTGTTGTAATATTTTGGTATCTCCATCTTAATCCCAAGACGCGTAAAGACCTTTGCATCAACCTCTTGTTCTCTGGTAATAAGCTGCTCTGGCTTATCTTGCAACAGTGTTTCAACACAGGGAAGGGACTTTAGCGGAATCTCAAGCAACCGTTTTTTCTCCGCTTCACTCATACCGAGGCGATCATCAAAATGGCGTATCCACGTGATGGAGGCGATCTCTTTAAGGCGTTCTATTTTTTGAGCATCCATAAACTCCCCACCGATGTTGCACTCGGCTAAAAAGGCAAAATCATCAAAGAGTTTTGCTTCGGCAACTGAACGTTTTTGCATCAAGAGCTCTTGCGTATCTTTACCCTCTAAAAGCCCTTCTAAATAGGCAATCTGTGCATCTCTAAGCAACACTTCAAAACGGGTACGAATCTCATGAATACGGTTGTGAATACTCTCTAGTTTGGTAGCTTTATCGACCACATATTCAGGCGTTGTCACTTTGCCACAGTCGTGTAAAAGAGCGGCTATGCGAAACTCCCGCCACGCATTTTCATCGTTAAAATTGAACTTTTTAAAAATGCCCTGATAACTTTTATTTGCCTCCTCCGCTAACATCGTAGCAAGTTCAGGCACGCGCTCACAATGCCCTCCGGTATAGGGCGATTTTTCATCGATGGCACTAGCGATCAGTTTGATAAACGACTCCATCAGATTTTCTTGTGCTTTTTCATGCGATTTGATCGAACGTGCCATCAGCACCATCGAATGGCTGAGTGCAAAAAACTCTTTGATCCGCGTTTGAACGTGATGCACCGCGTCGTATTGTTTGAGTGCCACACTGTCGCTCATTGTTTTAAGCAAATCAACAGGTGCTATGATAATGCGTCTTAGGAAAAGCCACGTCACAATAATAATCAAAAGCATGATACAGAGTGAAATCACAATGTTTTGAATCATAATCGCATTAATCTCTTGGGTGACCTTTTTCTCTTCCAAATAAGTTCCGATGTACCACTGTTTTCCAAAATCAGCAGGAAATTCTGAAAAGGCAAACAGGTAGTTTTCATTCGCTTCATTGTGAACTCGACCACGCCTTGTGCCATTTAAAAATTGTTCATACGAAGCTTGTATCTCTTTGGGAAGTTGATCAATGGTGATATTGGACTCTTTTGTTGGCAATGAGCTTGCAATCACATCGCCATAAGGATTGACTATGACAATGGGACCTTCTATGAAGACGCTTTGTTCTTGGAGCAGTTTGGTGATCGAAGCAATGGTAAAATCAATTCCAGCCACTTTCACTTTTTCGCCCGATTGATTGAAAAAAGGGTATGAAACGGTTATACCTACAGCCTTCGTTGAAGCAAATTCATAAGGCTCTGACCAGTAAAAATTCTCATGGGAAGTTGCTTTTTTAAACCACGCACGTTCACGCGGATCGTACGATAAGGGTTTATTCTCAATGCGTATAGTTTCAAATTCAGTATTTTTATACGCCCATTCATCAATATTCAAATTACCACGTGTATCGATGGTTCGCATGGCAAATTCTGGCGTACGTCTAGCTTGAAAAAAGTCCCCTTGTTGATCGGCAATATAAATGCTCGCAATTTTTTCATCGGAGAGCAGTATCTCCCACATCATTCGTGTAAAAATTTCCCTTGAAGCAAAGAGATTATCATTTTCTTGGCTGTGAACCAACACTTTAAGATGCGCAGATGTTTTTTGCAAAGAGACTTTAATGGTTTCAATGATATTTTTACGCACTTCCGCATTGCGCTTTTGAATCATACTGTAAGAATTTTTGGAACTTTGCAGGTAATTATGACCAATTAAAGAGATCGAAAGAAAGCTTGCAAGTCCTAAAATAAGGGTAATAATGCTAAGCGTAAACGTGTAACGTTTTGTTTTTTTCATAGTGATGCTCCTTACAATAAGAGAGGCAGGCGGATAAATACTATGGTTCTAAGAAATTGTAACACGATTTGAGTCAATCAAGGACGTTTTTTGAAAAATTATGCTTCTGGTTTTTCCTCTAAAAGCGCAATGGGTTCAATGTCCGTATTAAAATCTTGGTATTCGAGTTTGGCATCTTTAAGATTTTTAGTCGCTTTGGCACCTAAACGCTTCAAATTTTCCACCCGCCCTAAGATATTGCCTGAGCCTTCACTCAACTGTTTTTGAGCGCTTTCATAGCTGTTATTGAGTGTTTGAAGCTGCGTGCCCACTTTTTTGAAACTCTCCGAAAAACCGACCATTTTGTCGTACATCTTACCTGCTTCATCAAACAGTTTTGAAGCCAACGTACGGGACTGCTCACTTTGCCAATAAAGGTAGATCGTACGCAATGAAACGGTCAAAGTGGAAGGATTGACAATGGCAATGTGCTTGCGAAGCGCGTACTCATAAAGTTTGGGGTCTTCGTTAATCGCCACGGAAAAAGCCCCTTCAATCGGCACAAACATAAAGACGTATTGAAGCGTTCCTTGTTTATAGTGCGCGTAATCTTTAGAATCCAGTGTATCAATATGCTCACGAAAAGCTTGCATAAGCGCTTTGGAGGCGATGTGTTTTTCTTCATCACTTTCAGCTCTTACAAATTCATCGTAACTGTTAAGTGAGACTTTAGAATCAATGATGATGGTGCGCTCTTGCGGGAGTTTGATAACCACATCGGGACGCTTCGTTCGTCCTTCTTCATCTTTGTAACTCTCTTGGGTTTCGTAATGAACGCCTTTAATCAGCCCCGAATACTCCAAAACACTCTCCAAAATCATCTCACCCCAGCTACCTTGGCTCTGTTTTTTGCCTTTAAGCGCTTTAGTCAAATTTTCAGCCTCTTTGGAGATGTTCATACCTGCACGTGCCACCAGTTCGATCTCTTTAGAGAGCTCTGCAAATTTTTTCGTACTGTTCTCTTGGGAATTTTCAACGCTTTTTTTGAAATGTTCCAAGTTTTCTTTAAAAGGTTTGAGCAGTGTTTCAAGCGATTTGATCGAAGTATCATCCAATTTTTGAAGCTTTTTTTCGAGGTGTTGCTCCATAATGGCATTGAGTTTGAGCTCAAGTTTTTTCCCCTGCTCTTCAAAATCGAGTTTGAGCTTTTGATGGCTCTCTTTTTGCGCGTGAAGTTCGGCTTGGAGGGTTGCACTTCGCATATTGAGCGTGAGGTTTTCTGCACTTAAGTGTTCATTTTTGACTTTCATCTCAGCGAGCGCGGATGCTTTTTCTTTAAGGACTGCTCTAATCCACACTCCAAGTACAAGTATCGCAACAACAAAAGTGATAAAAACGGCTAACAATAGCATCTCTTGGGGCATAAGAACTCCTCCTATAAGCTTACATGTAAAACAATTATTCGATGTAAATGGTGTCTAAGATTTGATTTTTGAAGCGAATATTTTCCAAATTTTGTTTCAAAACGCGGTTCTCTTCTTTGAGAATCGAATACTCGCCGTAAAGTTTATTGATGTCACGGCTCATGTAATAGATCTGATTTTTGATGTAAATACGTGGCAGAATGACCAAAAAAGCGACAAACATCACCATATAAACAAGCAATAAAAAACGAAAGTCGAGATTTCTCTCAACTTTTTGCTCGGCATCGTACTGTTCTAAAAGATCGTTTTTATCGTCCATTACGCCCTCTTGATCTCAAAAACACGAAGTTTGGCACTACGGCTTCGTGGGTTTTTTTTGATTTCTGCGTTTGTTGCTTCGATCGGTTTTTTACTGATGAGCTTACCTAAAGCGTGGTTATTGCCACACATACAGCGCATCACAGTAGGTGGGCAAATACAGTTTTGAGACCATAGCTTAAACGTCTGCTTTACAATGCGATCTTCTAATGAATGAAACGAGATGATGCCCACAATGCAGCGCTCAAAATTGGCATTTTTAATGCTCTCAAGAAGCTCTGTTAAAACGCCCAGTTCATTATTGACTTCAATACGGATGGCTTGAAATAGCAGCGTTGAAGGATGAATACTCTTTTTCCCACCCACTTTTTCGGCTAATTTTGAAAGCTCTTTGGCACTCTTAATCGGAGATTTAACTCTCGCTTCACAGATCACATTTGCCAGCTTTTTATACTCGTGAATCTCACCATACTCGCGTAAAATAAACTCTAACTCCTCTTGGGAGTAGTGGTTGACCACTTCATATGCACTGAGCACTTGCTTTGGGTTCATACGCATATCAAGCACATCCGAATCAAAGGCAAATCCGCGCTCTTTTTTATCGAGTTGCAAAGAGGAGACACCGATGTCTGCTAAGATACCGCGAATCGGCAAATGCGCATACTTAGCGATAACAGAAGCAAAATTGCCATGATGCAAACTCACACGATCGCCAAAACGCTCAAGCCTTTTTTGGCTAAAAGCGAGCGCTTCTTCATCTTGGTCACAGCCAATGAGTTTGATGGTGGGATTTTGCTCCAAAAGAGCCTCACTATGCCCACCGTATCCTAGTGTACAATCCACAATAACTCCCTCAGAAAGAGCAGAAAAAGCCGCTTTAACCTCTTCTAAAAGTACGGGAATATGGGGAATGTTCACAGTGTATCCTTCTTCAAAATGGCTCTATTATAGACTCTTTAGGCTTACAATCGCCTCATACGCCACGTCCATCATCGTCTCAATTTCTTTACATGTAATGACATAAGGAGGCATAAAATAGACAATATTGCCCAGTGGACGCAGAATCACACCCTTTTTCATGGCATACTCAAATATTTTAAGATTTACCCGAAAATCAATCGGATAGACGTCCAGCTCCACTGCTGCAATCATCCCTGTTTGACGAACTTTCTGCACATTAGGAAGTGTTTTAAAACGTTCCAACTTTGAAGCGATCAAAGCGATTTTTTCCTGATTTTTTTCTAAAATATGCTCATTTTCAAAGATATCTAAAGTTGCATTTGCCGCACTGCACGCCAAAGGATTTCCCGTATAGCTGTGTGAATGTAAAAATGCCTTAAATTCAGAATAATCACAATAAAACGCATCGTACACATCTTGCGTTGTTAGTACCACCGAAAGAGGCAGATAACCTCCTGTTAGTCCCTTGGAAAGCGTCATAAAATCAGGACTAACATGGGCGTATTCACAGGCAAACATTTTACCCGTCCGACCAAAGCCAACAGCGATTTCATCGGCAATTAAATGAACCCCGTACCGATCACACAGTTTGCGTGCCAGTGAGATATAAAGGGGGTGGTACATGTTCATACCACCTGAACATTGCACCAACGGTTCGATGATAAACGCCGAAATCTGATCGGCTTTTTCTTTAAAAATTTGCTCCAGTGCATCAGCGGCTTTAATCGCGCTCTCTTCACTTTGGTCTTTTGGTACAGGCGTTTGAATCGTTTGTAAGAGGATGTCTTCAAACACTTCTTTGTACAGTTTAACATCGCCAACGGCTAAAGCACCGATGGTTTCGCCATGATAGCTGTTTTCCAAAGAGACAAAAAGTGATCGTTTTTCTCCCCTGTTTTTATGGTATTGAAAGCTCATCTTAAGGGCAACTTCAATGGCACTGGAGCCGTTATCGGCATAAAAGCACTTCTCCAACCCTTTGGGTGCTAATGCACAGAGTCTTTTTGAGAGCTTGATGATCGGCTCATGCGTAAATCCAGCGAAAATAACGTGTTCTAATGTCTCTAATTGCTCTTTAATTTTTTGATTGATATAGGGATGGCAATGCCCAAAAAGATTGACCCACCACGAACTAACACCATCGATATAACGGTTATCTTCAAAATCAACTAAATAGACCCCTTCACCTCTTTTGATAGGAATAATGGGAAGTGTCTCGTGGTCTTTCATCTGCGTGCAAGGAT
>DBTO01000074.1:19401-40118 GCA_002307095.1 Sulfurospirillum sp. UBA1314 | reverse complement strand
AAAGTAGTTGTGTTTGTTAATCGCCGTCTGGATAATCGCATTAAGCTCTTCATCTTTCCAAGGCTTCACCAAATAGCCATAAGGCTCGCAAGACATCGCCTCTTTAATGGTCTTTTCATCGCAATACGAGGTCAAAAAAATAATCGGAATTTTGTGTGTCTGCCAAATGTATTTGGCGATGTGAATGCCGCTGATGTGGTCACTCAGCTTAATATCTGCCAAAACCAAATCGGGTGCATAGGTGGAGAGATGTTGAATAGTTGCGTCAAATTGGCTTTCGATACCACACACCTGATACCCAAACGATTTGAGTGTGTACTCCAAACCAAGGGCTAAAACCGCTTCATCTTCGATAATCAAAATGGAGATTTCATTTTTGTCCATCCAATGATTTTTATACATAAATGCCACGCCCTTTTAAAAATATTGATAATAATACTTAAAATTGTAGAAAAATCTCTTTAAAATTTGACCTTGTGATGCGAGTGTGATACTATTCATATATAATTATCGTTATCAATTATAAAAGGATCTATTGTATGAAAGTGTGTCAAAAAGTCCGACTCTCTCTTGTAGCTGTTGCCGTTCTCTTTACGGTTGCCCATGCAGACGAGATCAAAAATTCTCAAGAACTTGAAGGCATTACCATCACCGAAAAAAGCGATACCACCGAGGGAAGTCACTCCTACACGATTCCCAAGATGTCCAGTGCGACCAAAATGAATCTCTCACCACTCGAAACGCCGCAAAGTGTCTCGGTCGTGACATCCGAGCAGATGGAAGATTTTCACCTCAACTCCATCAATGATGCGCTGGAGTATGCCACAGGCATTACGGTTGAAAAAATGGAATCGGATCGAACGATGTTTACCTCACGCGGATTTACGATTACCAATCTTTTAGAAGACGGTGTGAATTTACCTTTGTCGTATGATTACCAATACGGCGACATCGATATGGCACTCTTTGATCGCATCGAAATCACCAGAGGAGCGACGGGGCTTTCGAGCAATCACGGTGATCCTTCCGCAACGGTCAATATGATTCGTAAACGCCCCACCAGTGAAACACAAGCCGAAGCCAAACTCAGCTATAGCTCGTGGGATACCACGCGTGTTGATCTAGATACTTCTGGGGCGTTGAATGATGCAAAGACGATCCGTGGACGTGTGATCGTTGCGAAAGAGACGGGGGATTCGTATCTGGACCGCTATTCTAGTGATTCAACTTTGGTTTCAGGGATCATTGAAGCCGATGTAATGAACGATGCGAGTTTAACGTTTGGGGCAACACACTACTCCGATAAAAACAACGGTACCCAATGGGGCGGCATTCCTGCTTTTGATGGAAAAAACTACGACGTCTCAACCAATGCGGCAAGCGACTGGTCGTATCGCGATGTCACGACGAACGAATTTTTTACCGAATTGAGCACACCGCTCTCTTCCCGTTGGAATTTAAAAACCACCTACAAATACAAAGAGACCAAACAAGACGCGAAACTGATCAATCTTTGGGATTATTCAGGGGTTTTGGAAATCGATGCGTTGCAACAGTATGCGTTTGACACCAAAGAGCACCTTTTTGACATCACGATGGATGGTAAATACGATCTTTTTGGCAGAGAACACGAAGCTGTTTTTGGCATCAACATCGCCAAACGAGACGCCGATGAACGTTCCGACTACGACCTTGACAACACGGGAACGGTCATTGATCTTACGGCATGGAATGGCACGACGGTGAGCCCTGTTTTTGATGATCGCACGCTGATTGCCAAATGGAAAGAGGAGCAAAAATCTGTTTTTGCCGCAACACAATACCATCTTAGCGATTCTTTGAGCCTCATTGCAGGTACGAAAGTTTCCAATTTTGATAAAAAAGGCTACGGCTATTGGGACAGTGACTTGACCTCTGAAAATGACGGCATCTGGACGCCTTACGCCTCCTTGCTCTATAAAATTACAGAGAATATCTCCTCCTATGTGAGCTATACAACCAGCTTTACGCCACAAGCCTATTTGGATATTAACGGACAGTATGTCGATCCAAAAGAGGGGAAAAACGTGGAATTTGGGCTTAAATCCTCGTGGTTTGACAATGCGCTCAATACCTCGTTTGCGCTCTTTAAAACCTCTCAAGACAATGTTGCAAGTTATGCAGGAACACTGAGTGATGGCACAGGAAGATCGTACTACACCTTGGAAGACGGCGTTACGACCAAAGGGTTTGAGATCGAAATTGCAGGCAAACTAAGCGAGCAGATCAACGCCTCAATAGGCTATACGAATCTCTCCATCGAAAACGCGGACGGAGAAGATACGCAAACCTATATCCCAACCGAAACGCTTAAAGCGATGCTGACCTATTCGCCCATCCATGCACTCAAACTTGGAGCAGCACTGCGATGGCAAAATGCGACCAGCATCTCCTATTGGTATGGCAGTGCAACCCAAGATGCTTTCAGTGTTGTCGATTTGATGGCGAGTTACCAATTCACCAAAAATCTTAAAGCCTCCCTTTATGTGGACAACGTGGGGGATAAAAAGTATTATGGTAGTTTAATCAAACCTTATGTCACATATGGTGAACCACGCAATGTTGGCATCACGCTTGCTTACACGTATTAAAATCCTAGAGAGAGTTTTTCTCTCTTTGGGATTTTTTTGGGTATCTTTAACTGCGATGGAGCCTACGATGATCCAACAAACCCTCACACCTTACCAAACGTTTGAGATTCCTTTAAACCTCAACGCCGATGATTACGTCAGAGGTGAATACCAAACCTCTGCGATGATTAAAAGCATCACGTTAGTGGATGAGAACAAAATGCCGATACGAAGGCTCAGTGAACCTTTTGTATTGGAAGAGCAGTTTAGATTTACCGCAACGCATACAGGAACGTACACGCTGGTTATTGAGGCATCGGAAAGTGAAAGTATCTTTACATGTAAGCTTGAAACGCTGATACCTGAAGCCTCCAAACAAGAGATTCCACACGAAGAGATCACGAGCCCTACCCTTTTAAGCATGAAAGGCGTAACGGACACGCAAGCCTTTTGGGAGCAGATCCAACGCGTAGGAACACCGTTGATTGAAGAGAAGGAAAATGGCGAATATCTTTTGACGTTTCTCTACCGAGGAGCCAAAAACAACATCCAGATTATGGGCGCACCGATTGGCGACATTACCTCTATGAACAAAATGCGCGAAAACGACATCTGGTATAAGAGTTTTAGTGTACCCAAAGGGACAAGGCTTTCCTACCAACTGGCTCCCGATGTGCCGATGATAGAGGGAACGCCTAGAGAGCGTCGTGTTGCGATACTCGCCACGTTGCAAGCCGATCCGTTCAATCAAACGCCGATGGCTTCTGACGATAAATTTCATACGATGTCTACGGTCGAACTACCGCATCAACACTATACCGACTGGTCGAAAGCAACCCGTGAAAAACAAGGTACCATTCAAAGCTATACGCTCCAAAGTTCGCTCTTAAACAACCAACGCGCCATCGATGTCTATCTGCCCAAAGGCTTTTCCAAAGCAAAAACCTATCCTGTTTTGTTCGTGTTTGATGGCAAAGAGTACCAAAGCAAAGTGCAAACACCCGTTATTCTTGATAATCTCATCGCCGCACACAAAGTCCCTCCGCTCATTGCTGTCTTTATCGCCAATCCAAGCTACCAAAGCAGAGCCGTCGAGCTTCCCTGCAATCCTCTCTTTGCCGATTTTATGGCGCACGAGCTTCTGCCGTGGTTTAAAAAGACGATCTCACCGCATCTCCAAGCAAGCCAAACCATTGTAAGCGGCTCCAGTTACGGAGGACTCGCTTCGGCGTACACGGCATTTCGCTACCCAGAGCTTTTTGGAAAGGTGCTCAGTCTCTCAGGTTCGTTTTGGTGGAAACCCGATCACGATGCCGAAATGGAGTGGTTAACGAAAGAGATCGCCCAAACCAAAACGCTTCCCATCTCGTTTTACATGTACGCCGGTCTTTTTGAGACAGGGCAAAGCAGTATTGATATTTTAGAATCCAACAGGCATCTACGCACCGTTTTAAACGCCAAACATAACGCTGTTTTTTACGAAGAGTTTGCAGGAGGGCATGACTATTTTAGTTGGAGCGTAGCACTTGCTGATGGATTGGTACGGATCTTTAGCTCCATTAAAGCGCAAACATCGTTTGAGAGAGAATGACGATACATACCATCAATGCAAACATAACATGATGGTAAATCGTCTTGATTTGACGCTTCTTTTCGCCCATCAAACGGTGCATCACCAAAGGGGCGCCCAAGAACATCGCGATCACGATCAGCCCCAAGGTCATCTTTACATGTAAAAGCACATTGGTCGGGTCAAAATAGGTGTAGGCGAGGAAAAGTCCGCTGAACAGTAACAGGGTATTGTTGATTTTGCCCATCAAACGAGTGCGTGGAGAAAGCGCACTCTCCATCGCTTCAAATTGAGCACTGTCTAGGGCAAAACGCGCGCGTGGCAAGATGAAGTTACGAAAATAGACACACCCGATAAACAGTATCGCCGAGGCGATGTGAACCAGTTTTGCCACGATCACTAAATTCATCGCTCAATCTCCTCAAATCATTTGGAAAAGTATAGCCTCTTTTGCGAACATTTTTAGGCGTTTATCTGCCTCTTTTTTCGTCATGTTGACTGCTGCCATCTGGCAGCAGTCAGAGAGATTTAAAAAGTGTATTTCATCGTCAGTGTCACGGTGCGTGGATCGCCGTAAATCAGTTGGGTATCGTACGTAATGTTTGAGTAATACTCTTTATTGAAGAGGTTATCAACATTGAGTTGGGCTGAGAGTGCTTTGGTAATCTGATATTTTGCCATCACATTGACCAAAACAACATCGCTGAGGGTTAAATCAACCGTTTCGCCTAAAGGATTTTGGGTCGTATTGTAAATCTTGCTTTGCCAACTAAGCATACTACCCAAGGTGACATTGCCAATTTTATAGGTTGTTGAGAGTTTGGCTTGTTTGCGTGGTTCTGTTGTCAGCACTTTAACATCACTCGCATCTTTGGCTTCAAATTGTGCCCATCCAAGTGCCACACTCCATTCCGGTGTAATTTCACCAGAGAGATCAATTTCAAATCCTTTGCTTACAACACCTTCTGCACCATAATAGGCTTGTGTCGTCGTACCTGGGACGAAGTTTGCTCCATCGGCTTCGGCGACATTGTCTTGTTCTATTCTAAAAATAGCTACTGCCGCATTGAGTTTTCCACCAAAGTATTCACCTTTGATACCCGCTTCATAACTTTTTCCCTCTTTTGGATCGAGGTAATTACCGTTTTTATCGCGATAATCTTGTGGTTTAAAGATGTCTGTGTAGCTAACATACACTGAGTGCATCGTATCAAGATCGTAAATCAGACCTGCATACGGCGTGAGAACCCCTTGATGATCGTAGCTGTAGTCACTGAGTTTATTCTCGTATTTCCAGTTGCTCACACGACTTCCCACGATCAGTTTGAGATCGTCACGAAGCGAAATGCGACTGGCTAAATAGGCACCTAACTGTGTCGTCGTATTATCCGCACTTTTTTCTAGCGCACTCCATTCAGGCTCACTCGCACTTCCTGTCCAGTTATAAACACTTTCCGTCGCCACGGCGCCACTGAGAGAATAGTTCCACCAATCTTCATAGGTTTTCTTAGAATAAGTGGTACCCACTAAGATTTCATGATTGAGTCCTGCTACTTCAAAAGGGATAGAGGTGTAAAGATCAACGCTGTCTTGTTTGGTTTTACTAGGGTAAGCCCCTGTATACGGGGAACCTGCAAAAAGCCCAGTAGTACGGTCTGGAAAATCGTAATAGCCCGTGAGCGCTATCTTGGAGTCAGAGTCAAGTTCAAGATGGGTGTAGCGTGCATTCAGTTTAATATCATTCGTAAAGGTATGCTCAATTCCCGTGAAAACACTTTTTGTCGTGGTATCCCATGAAGTCCATTTGGGTGTAAACGAGGCAGAAGTACCAAAATCCGTGCGCGTGCCATCGCTAAACCAAGCAGGAACGCCACCCCATGTGCTTCCATCACCTTCGTGTTTCTCATAACTTGCACCCACGTAAAAATGAGTACTCTCCCCAATATCCGCATCGACAATGCCGTAAAAGAGTTCACTCTCTCTGTGGTAAAAATTTCTGAAGGAGTCTTTATCTTCTTTGCTCACCACCATACGTGCTCTAACCGTGCCCTCTTCGTTGACACCTGATTGTACATCGAGCGTACCTCGGTAGTTATCCCAACTGCCCGCTTTTGCAGTGACACTGCCCGTTGCCTCTTTAGAAGTTGCATGCTTGCGCACTAAGTCGATGCTGGCAGCGGGACTTCCTGCTCCACTCATCAAACCATTTGCTCCTCGCACCACTTCAACGTGGTCGTACATTAGCATATCTTGTTGCACATCGCCCGCATACTCTGTTGGCATCCCATCGATTTTGTAATAATCAACTTCAAAGCCTCGCATCACAATATACGTTCGCTCTGTATCCCACGTAGGCGAGTAAAACCCTGCAATAGCACTCGTGACATCGGCTAAGGACTCTAAATTTTGGTCTTCAATTTGCTGATGCGTGACCACAACAACCGATTGAGGCGTATCGCGCAGTGAGAGATTGAGTTTGGTAGCGGTATTGGTTGAACCTGTCGTATACGAACCTGTGCCCTCCGTCGTTGCTTGTGCTGCATTGATCGTAATCGCATCAAGTGCGACTTCCGCATCATTTTGAGGCTTGATCACCATGGTGTCGCCTTGGATCGTCGCCTCCAAACCCGTACCTTTGAGCAGTTTGTCTAGTGCCTCTTTGAGGCTCATATCGCCTTGAAGCGTGGGTGCTTTTTTGTCCTCTAGCAGTTTAGAATCCACAATGAGTTGAAGCTTGGCTTGCTTGGCAAATTCGCCAAGGGCAGAGCTTAAACTCTGGGCTGCAATGTTTACATGTAAAGAAGGTGAGCTCTGTGCAATCAGAGGGGAACTCATTGCCAAAGCCGCCGCCACGGCAATGGATAGGGTGCGAAATTTCATCATAAATCTTCTCCTTATTTGATAATAGTTTTCATATAAGAGAAGACGTAACGAAAATTAAAAACCTGACATTCGTTATCAAAAAAATAGTTTAACGTTTTTCAAGGATGATTTTATCGCCACCATTGGCAACTTTCAGCGGTAAAACTTTAGGAAGCATCTCTAAAAAACTGGCAAACCGTTCGATCTCAAAACTGCCAGAAAGTGGCATGGGCGCCAATTCCGAAGAGGCTATCACGGTTTTCTTCGCCCCATAACGCTCAAATTCAAATAACACCTCTTTTAAGGGTGTCTTATCAAAAATCAAACGACCACTGCGCCACGGAGCGACCGAGTCATTGTGCAGTGTGGAAGCCCTCAGCACAAACCCTCGCTCATCAAGCGTGATCTGATCTTTCGCGCTCAAGCGCGCCAATGGTAACACGCTGCCATCTTCAAGGCGTTTGTGCGACACCTCCACACTCCCCTCTTCCACGCTGACACGCACGTGTTTGTCCACATTTCGGACTTCAAAGAGGGTTCCTGTGACGCGAATTTGCACATTTTGAGCATCGACAAACAGTGGACGAGCGGCATCTTTGCTTACATGTAAAACCAATTGCCCTTGATGCAGTTTCACCAAGCGCTTCTGCTTGTAGTACTCCACACTCACGTTTGTATCGGTATCCAGAAAAAGCGTGGTGCCATCTTTCAGTGTATATTCACGCATCGAGCCTACAGGTGTTGCTATGTTTTGCGCAAATTCAAGACGACTGTTCCACGTCTGCCACTGCAAAAAGGCGATGAAAAAACAGGCAATAGCACAAGCACAGGCATACCCAAACCACGGTTTGAGGCACTTCTTGGAAGAGGTGGTCTGCGTGGGAGAAAGCCCATCCAGTTCGTTCCACAACGCCTCAAACTGCACATACGCTTTGCGGTGTTCGGGGTTTACATGTAACCATTTTTGAAACGCTCTTTGCTCTGAAAAACTGAGTCCATCGTGGACTTTTGTACACCAAAGTGCTGCCATTTCATCAATCCACGCTTGACTCATGCGTCCTCCTTGTGCATCGCATCCACCGAGTTTTTACACGCGATGAGGGCACGCATGATGAGCTTTTCAACGGCATTTTTACTAATGCCCATTTGTAGAGCGATCTCTTTATGCGAAAGCCCTTCAAATTTGTGGAGTTTAAACGCCTCTTGACAGCGTGGAGGCAAAGAGTTGATGGTATGGTGTAAGGTTTTCATGCGATTTGAAGAGAGCAGATGTTCCAGTGGTTCTTCATGATCCGCACTGATCTGCTCCGCTTCACGAAGTTCCACCGCGTCAAAATGCCTGTTTTTGCGCCACTCGTCAATGATGATGCGTTTCGCCGTTTGGTACAAAAAAGCGCGCGGCTCTAAAACAGCGTCGGCGCGCTCCCCCATCGCACTGATACGAAGGTAAGTCTCTTGCACCACATCTTTGGCTTGTTCGGCATCGTTGAGTGATCGCGTAAAGTAGCCTACAAGCTCTTTGTAATAACGCTCAAACATGCCTGTTAAAAACTATTTGAGTTTAAAGGCAATCGGCAAGATGACCGTACTTAAGCTTTTGGGTTTGGGAAGTTGGTCGCCTTTTAGTTTTAAAGCCGCGTCGAGTGCTGCATCATCCAGTATGGCTCTACCAGAACTTTGATGAACCGTCGCACTGACAAGTCTTCCCTCAGGACTGATCACCAACGCGACTTGCACCACACCGTTCCACCCCATACGACGCGCAACGCTTGGATACACGAGACGCGCTAAAACTCTGTCACGGATGATCTCAAAATCGGTACGCTCATACGGCTCGGCACTGGTGGATGTGGGCGTAATGGGAGCGACTTCTTGAGGAGCAACAACGGGTTTGACCGCTTCAACGGGAGGCTGTACAACTTCTTCACGAATCGGTTCAGGGTTGAGCACCTCTTTTTTAACAATCGGTTTAGGCAGTGGCTTGATTTTTTCAATCGGCTTAATCGGCTCGACTTTTTTCACCTCTTCCACAGGCTCAGGGGGAGGCGGCAGCACAGGTTTTGGCGCAACACGTTCGATGTTAGAGATCTCCATAACCACCATTTTAGAAGGGATAATATCCAAAGGTTTTTGATGCAAAAAGAGAAGATAAAAGCCAATCACGCTTACATGTAAAAAGATCGAAAGGCTAAGCGCTCTTCCTTCATAGGTTTTTGCTACCGTGTATGTTTGGTATCTCATTGCTTCTCCTCTAACGCTTTATTTCGTCAAAATTAATTTGTTCTCTTTCGTGATACGAAGGGTGTAGACGGCTCCATTGTGGACAATATGCACGGTATTGCCCTCTTTAAAGAGCTCTTTTGAGTCTACTTTTTTCGTATCACTATTCATCTTTATTGACAACCATGCCAATTTTCTCAATATCTTTGGATTTTAAAAGATCAATCACATAGATAAAATCTTCATAAGAAGCCATTTTATCGGCACTAATGGCGACAGAGTCCTCTTTTGTTAGCGTATCAAATTTTAAAGAGAGCTCGTCTCTAGGAGTAAATTCGCTGTTGATAAAAAATTGATGATCCGCCGTGATGCCAATCTCAAAAAATTTAGGCTCAACTTTGCTAAAGTTGGTCGCTTGCGGAAGGGTTATCTCGATCTTGCCAAGGGCAATGAACGACGAAACCGTCATAACAATGGTCAGAAGTACCAGCATAATGTCGATGAGTGGGACGACATTGATCCCCTCAACTTTTTTTAATGCTCTCATCTTCCCACTCACTCACTGCCAAATCCACTTTGCGCAAAAAACCACCGTAAATCATTGTCGAAGGAATCGCTACGATGAGTCCTGCCGCCGTTACTTTCAATGCCAAGGCAAGCCCCACGATGACTTTAGACGTATCAAGAGCCCCACCGCTGATACCGATCTCGTAAAAGACCACCATAATGCCACCAACCGTTCCTAAAAGCCCGACATAAGGCGCATTGGAGCCGATCAAAGAGATGATCGTTAAGTTCTTTGAAACATCGCGTTCAAGCCTGTTTTTACTCTCATAATTCTTTACATGTAACGCTCTAAAAAAGAGAAGGCGTTCGATCGCATACCCTAAAACCAAAATGCTCATAAAGAGCAAAATCCCAAGTGCACCGTAATCCACGGCAAGTTTAATATTTTCCATTCGACCTCTATTTATGTAATAACCATTATCAGAATGTTAGACTCTTTGAGCTTAATTTTCTATGAAATCAATAACTTTTATCAAATAAAATTGCTTAATTTTTCGCCACTCTCGTGCTTAAACGTCTTTTAGATGATGTTTTTTCCTATTCAAATAGTAGTTGAACTTCAAATAGTTTTACATGTAAAATCATAAAAAACTACGAGATGACACTCTGATTTCTTCTTTTTCGTTTGACTTTCTAAAGATTTTGGGCTGCTTTTTCATAGAGACACTCAAAGGTGGCACCTGTTTTATTGAAGCTGACGGTGGGCAAAAAGTACTCACTATGCGCCTCTTGCAATGGCAAGGCTTCCACTTTGATGCGAAATTTTTCCACACTGTATTGGAGCAGTTCAAACGTTTCACATAAAAGAATCATCACAAACTCTTCACCCCAGATTCGTCCGATCAAATCCGTTCCTCACGCATTGTGGTTAAGACCTTTGAAAACGCCTTTAAAACTTCATCGCAATGGGATGCCCGTAGTAAAATGGTCCAGATCAAACAGCAAAAGTCACTGCACAGGAGAGTGCAACTTCTCTTCCAACAGCGTTAAGATGCCACTACGATTGAGAAGTGAGGTCAAAGGATCAAGCATCGCCTTTTTTTGAAGCATTTGGAGCTCTTCATTGAAACTTGAAATGTCGGTCAGGTGATGAGGCATTTATTTTGAGAGAGCGGTTTGGTGTTGATGATGAAGAAAAAAGAGCGCTCTAAGAGGCTAATCTTAATCGTTTCATGATTTTGAGCATGGAGCAATGGGGAAAACAGTGTTTCTTGCTGCGTGCTAAGTCGCTCTAATGAGCTTCCAAATATTTTTTTAAACGCGTCATTGACTTTGAAAATTTTTTCATGCTCAATGACCAAAAGCGCGTACTGCCATGAGTCAATAATCGTTTAATCTTTTTAGGAGAGTTTTTGACTGCTGATGTTTAAGTGTTTAAAGATATATCCTTGCACAAAATCAACGCCCAATGCCTTTGCTACCGCAAAATCCTCTTCGCTCTCAACGCCCTCAAGGATGCTTTTTTTACCCTGCGCTTTCGCAAAGCTCAAAAACCCTTTGAGGATCTCTTGATAATCGGCACACGCTCTGATTTTTAACAACCATGTCCGATCAAATTTTAAAAACTGCGCGCGCTTCGTCAAATCAAAACAAAATGGTTTTTGATCATTGCCGATGTCATCTTGCGCGATGGGAATCCCACTTTTTTGAATCTCATCCAAGCAGTGTGAGAGTAGCGAGGTTTGCATATCATCGGTGTTTTCAGTCACTTCAATGCAAATATCGCGCTCCTCTTCAAACAGATCACGCCAATACAAAATCTTATCGCTATCACTAAAATTGTGCGGATCGATGTTGACAAAAAGCATCCTAGCATCTTTTGGTCGATGGGCGAGTTGCATGATTTTTAAAGCACTTTCCAGACGAAAAAAGAGCTCTTTGACTTGATGCGCTACATGTAAAACGGGCGTTGGGGGAATCTGCTTGCCATTGATGACAAAACGAGCCAACGCTTCATAGCCAAAAATATCGCCACTGTTCATATCGATGATGGGCTCATATTCGACCCAAAAATTCTGTTTTTCAATGATCTTGCAAATGTCATCGTAATTAAGAAGATGCTCATGCGAAAGGGGTGGAAGAGACATATCAAAACCTTTGTAGCGAAACGTGAGGTCATAATGCACGTTATGACCTTACATGTAAACGCTTATTTTTCTAACATACAACCGCCGTTTGGATTGTATTTTTTACAGAGTTCACAAAAAACGGAGCTCTCACTTCGCTTCGCGCAGATAAACTCTATCGCTTTGCGTTTGGCTTCATTTTTGAACTTATTCATCGCGTTGTGGTTTAAAAAGTTGGTGAGCATGATCACCAATGTGACATCCTGAGGAATCTCTTTTTTAACCACTGAAGGGTTCCTTGCATCCCAATGCGTGACTTTCTCAAAAGAGAAATCTTGCAAAACAGACGTTATTGAATCGATTTTATCTCCACCTATGACAAGAACTGCTGACATAACTTCTCCTTTTTGATAATTGTTATTGAAATAATAGAGTAAGTTAGCTTAATTTCTTTTAAACTTGATATTTGTTATCATTTTATTGCATTGGGACGCTTAGAAAAAGAGACGCGCTATAATGACACCTAAAACAAAAGGCATAAGATATGGAATACGTAAAATCGCTGGGCTATTTTCTTCTCGCAGGACTTTTTGAAATTGGTGGCGGGTATCTCATCTGGCTTTGGCTCAGAGAGGGAAAAGGGCTCTCTTATGCGCTGATGGGTGCTGTTATTTTGGTGCTTTATGGTGTCATTCCAACGCTGCAGCCTGCCAACTTTGGACGTGTTTATGCCGCTTATGGCGGTGTGTTTATCGCCCTTTCGTTACTCTGGGGCTGGAAGATCGACGGCATTGTACCCGATACCTATGACCTCATCGGCGGAGCGATTGCACTTGTTGGGGTTGGCATTATTATGTATGCTCCACGGTAATTGCAACTAAGTTGTATTTATCTTCTTTATACAAAGGCTTCGATACAATTTCGCATGTATTTTATTGGAGCCTATCATGCTTTCATCTATCGCCATGGCATTTGCCGAAGCCAATCGTTATTTTAACACCGAACTCTCTGCTCATTTTAGAGCGATCGATGAGGGGAACCTGATGCCGATGCTGCTTATTTTTGCCCTTTCATTTGGCTATGGTGTCGTGCATGCCATAGGACCAGGGCATGGAAAAGCGCTTGTGGCAGGCTATCTTTTAGCCAATCCCACCAAGCGTTCCCATGTCTTTCAAATAGGCTTTTTTATCGCCATTGTGCATGCCCTCTCCGCCCTTGTGGTCACATTGGTCGCGACCTATCTTATTCAGATCAGTGCCATGAAACTTTTTCGCCAAGTCAATCCTCCTCTGTTTCAAATTTCAGGCGGAATCATCGTGCTGATGGGCTGTTGGCTTCTTTACGATGTATGGCGCTCACGTCACATCAAAAAGGAGCAAGTTCAGCCGCACAATAGCCGTTTTGGCGTGGTGGTTTTAGCAGGCATCGTACCCTGTCCGGGCGTCATTACGCTCTGTTTTTTTGCCATCACTTTAGGGCACATCGGCATCGGCATCATCGCCGCTGTTTTTATGAGTTTGGGTATGGGACTTACCATCTCATTCGCAGGTCTAGCGGTCAACAGTATTCAAAAAGTACGCCCTATAGTAGCGCATCCACGCTGGTTTTGGGCTCTGCGCCTTATGGGTGTTTTGTGCATCATCGCACTGGGAATTTGGTTTTTACTCAATCCTATGTCAACAAGGGCTTTTTAATCATGGTCAAACAATTCATTGTAACACTTTTTCTCTTCCTTCCGTTTCAACTCTGTGCCTGTGCCTTGTGTGCGCTGTATACACCCTCTGCTACCGTGGCGATCACCATGGAAGGCATGCCATCCAAAATCGAGACCATTACGTTTGAGTGGACATTTAGTCAAGATTTCATTAACTCACTGTTAGAGCGTTACGATGAAAACCACAATAATAAACTCGATCCCAATGAGTTAGAGCGCATTCGCATCATCCTAGAGAACTACATTTCCAAAAAAAATTACCTCACGACCATAGAGTATGTGAGTGGCAAAGAGGCGCAAGCTGACGTTAAGAAGATTCCTATCCACATCCAAAAAAGAGCTTTTTGGCAAGAGAACAACACCCTTACTTTTCGCTTCACTACTCTTGTGAACCAAGAGGTCGCCGTTGGAGATGAAATCTCTTTTACGATTGAAGATAAAGAGGAGTATTTTAGATTTTTGATCCACCGCGTTGACCATACGATTGCAAAACCGTTTGCGATGGAATTCAACCTTTTTAACCACATCGCCTTTACCAAAATCACCGATGGTGTGCATGGACAAACCAATGCCGCGCCAGTAGCCCCACCCCAAAAAGAGGTCGCACCGCCCATCGTAGAAGAACAACCCAAAGCACTTCCAGTCTCGCTCTCATGGCTTCAATCGCGTTTAGCACATCTGCAACAGAATATCCAAGAAACGATGAATAGCCTCAGAGAAAAAGGCACATTCCTCGCCTACGCGCTATTTTTAGGCACCTCCTTTTTATACGGTCTGCTTCATGCAGCAGGACCTGGACATGGAAAAGCATTGGTAAGCTCATACCTCTTTGCCTCCAAACACCGCTACACCAAAGCGATCAGCATGGCAGCGCTGATTGGCATCGTGCATACCTTTGCGGCATTTATACTCACGCTGGTCATCTACGCCCTCTTTGATCTCTTTTTCAATGCCTTTTTTACCGACGTTACCTACTATGCGACCAAGCTTTCAGCGCTGATGATCATTGGCATTGCAGGCTATTTGAGTTGGCAGAAAATCAGGGCGTTACAACGCACACCCAAAATCGTCGCTTTTTCGGCGCACCCCTTTACATGTAACTGTTCTGCATGTTCGCCAAAGTCGCAAAGTACCGACTGGGGCGTGGTTTTGAGTGCTGGGATCATTCCGTGCCCAGGCACCATTACGATCTTTATTTTTGCACTCAACACAGGTGCTTATTTTTTAGGGTTTTTAGCAGCTCTCAGCATGAGTTTTGGCATGAGCAGTGTCATCGCCCTGACTGCCATCGCTTCGGTCTTTACCAAAAACCGTTTTCAAACCAAAAGCCCTAAGATTCTTACCTACAGCGAGCCTATCAGCCTTTTGATTATGCTCAGTCTTGGTTTTATTCTACTCATCGCCTAAGGAGCGCATGTGTTTTTTCGCCTACTCTTTTACGCCTGTTGTTTAAGCTCATTTTTATCGGCACATCCGCATGTTTTTATCGACACAAAAGTACAAGTTTTACCTGAAAAAATCGTCATCACATGGAGTTTTGATGAGATGAGTTCGGCGATGCTCATGGACGATTACGATAAAAACAGAAACAAAAAGCTCGATCCTGACGAGATTGCTTTTATGGAAAAAGATCATTTTAGAACGCTGGAGCCGTATAGCTATTTTATCCACATGTCCGATGGTAAAGATGAGTTTGATCTGAAACGCGTGAGTGAATTTTCAGCGTCCTTTGAAGCTAAAAAACTCATCTACACCTTTGCGATTCCCAAGCCAAAATTTAAAAAATACGAGCTTCGTTTCTACGATGCAGAGATGTATGTAGCACTCATTTTAAAAAAAGAGTGGCTTAGCTGTAAAGAGCCTATCAAATGTAAAATTGAGGGGTATGATGCAGATTTTTACTACGCATATAAGGTAATGGTGCAAGAATAAAGAGAAGGCAAAATGCCTTCTCCTCTTTCATTTAGCAGGTGCACTTGCAAAAAAGCAGGCGCTCTTTCGCACTTTTTTTGCTATTAACTTCAGGCTGTTTAACCTGTTTTGACGCTAGGTTAAGCAAGTTGTGTGGCTTTGATGGGGTGATATTGCAGATACTCATGCACTTGCCTTCAACTCATCTTCCAACTGAGCGCACCATGACTCAATTCGACTTTTGGTGAGATCGCTTTGATTGTCTTCATCAAGTGCTAGACCTATAAATTTGCCATCAATGACCGAATTGGAGCTCTCAAATGAATACCCCTCATTCGACCATGAACCGATCACTTTCGCCCCTTTTTCGATTACTGCATCGTAAATAAAACGCATACCATTGACAAAATCACTGCCATAGCCTTCTTGATCACCCATACCAAACAGTGCAACGATTTTACCGCTCAGGTCGGCTGATTTGAGATGAGCTATAAAGCTCTCCCAATCGTCTTGCAAATCGCCATCGTACCATGTGGATGTGCCAAGAATAAGCATATCGTACTGGGCAAGTTCATCGCCACTGTTGAGTTTTCCAACATCGTAAAGATCCGCATTAAGACGTTTTTTGATTTTTGAAGCCGCATCGGCGGTATTGCCATTCGTACTTCCATAAAAGACCGCTGTTTTCATAAACTCATTTCTCCTTCGTAAGATTTAATAGATGGTATACGGAACTAATTTAAGCGTGTACTCAAGCCCAAGCGCGTCCAGTTTTGGGCTACGCACGGGCACATGTTTTCTAAAATTGGCACTTCTGGGAAAAAGCAGATAGATGTGTTTGCACTCTTGGGTTTCAAGCACATCAATCGCCCGACTGATCTCTTCGTACGCCTCAACATCGACGCGTTCCTCGATCATTTTCCAAGTCGGATACAGATGCAATGCCTCTGCACACTCCTCGCTTTGAATCACAATGCGCACCGCTTCTTGCGTGACCGATTTGTCAGGATTTTGACGCTTGACACGGCTAAAAACGTGGTGCGTAAAGAGCTCGTAATTGTTAATCGTAAAGTGAAGATCCGGATGTTTGGCAAGCAGTGCCAAATCTTCACTATCAAAACGTTGGCTGATTTCAGTTAGGGTTGAATGCGCTTCGGACATCGATCACCTCTTTTTGTTTTTGAAATGATAACCGTTTTCAAATAATAAGTCAATATCTTTTTAGCCCTTTTGCTGTAAAATTTTGAAATATATCAAAAATATCTCGTTTAAAACTCCTAAAATACGGGCCTTTACGAGATTTGAGTCTTTACATGTAAAAAGGAAAAAAGATGCCGTTGGAGCTTTGGACATTTTTAATTGCGATTACCCTGCTGACCATGACACCAGGGGCGGACACGATGATCGTCATTCGCAACACACTGCGCGGTGGTGCTCGTGATGGACTGGTCTCTAGTTTGGGAATTTGTTTGGGATTGTTTGTGCACGCAACGCTCTCCGCCGTGGGAATTTCGGCGATTTTACTCTATTCGGCTACCGCGTTTATGCTTTTGAAAACCATTGGAGCGCTTTATCTGCTTTGGCTAGGATTTACCTCACTTCGCTCCTTTTGGAATGCCAAAAAGATGCACCAAAAAGCGGTGGAGAAAAAACCGTTTTCCTTTTGGACGTCACTGCAAGAGGGCTTTTTATCGAACGTTTTAAACCCAAAAGCGATCATCTTTTACATGGCATTTCTGCCACAATTTATCTCGCATGAGCACTCAGCCCTTGCGCAGTCGCTCTTTTTAGCACTCATTCACTTTATCATTGGAACGCTTTGGCTAGGACTTTTGATCTATACGATTGTCTCTGCGAATAGTTTTATCACCAAAAGAAGCGTGCGCCAAAGCCTAGATGCCATCTCGGGAACGGTGATGATCGCTCTAGGTATCCGACTTTTTTTGGAGAGACGCTAAGCGAGAATTTTGCGAAGCGAGCTCTCTAAATTGGGATACGCAAAGACAAAGCCTTGGTTTAAAAGCGCTTTTGGATACGCCTCTTTGCTCTCTAGTAACACCGTTGAACCCTCACCAAAGAGCATTTTAATGATGAAAGATGGTACTGGAACAAAGGTTGGTCGATGCAACACGTTGCCCAGTATTTTTGTAAAGTGGTAGTTCGTGAGTGGTTGAGGCGCGGTGGCATTCAAAATACCCTCTAATTTTTTCTCCAACACAAACGCATAAATCGAGACTAGATCGTCAATGTCGATCCAACTGGTGATCATCCTGCCATCGCCGATGATGCCTCCAAGAAACATCCGAAACGCAGGCAACATCTTCTCTAGCGCTCCACCTTCGCCCAAAACCACGCCAAAGCGTAAGATGGTCGTACGTTTCGTGCATTTTTGTGCTTCCCTCTCCCACGCAAGGGCGAGATGTCCTAAAAAATCTTCACTTAATTTTAGCGTCTGCTCATCGCAAGGCACGTTACTGGGGTAAATGCCCACCGCAGAGGTCGAAATGAAATGCTCTACGTCGCTTTGATTGATCGCTGCTACAAGCTTTTTGGTCGTCTCAATGCGACTCTCCCACAACACTTTTTTATACGCTTCATCCCATTTTGCCGCGATGGGCGCACCTGCAAGGTTAAACACCGCATGGACATCTTTCAGTTTATGCGTAATGGTCTCCACATCATCCTTGCGCTCAATCACCACAAAATCAGGAAATTTCTGTTTCAATGCGTTCGCCACAAAACCACTTGCTCCACTGATCGCTACTTTCATCTTACTGTCCTTTCAGTCGTTGCCTTATTTTTGGATCGCTCATATTTTCGCCTCGAAGCATGCGAAGGCGCATCTCCGTAAAGTCTATCATACCCTCTTTTGGATTTTCGTAGGCTGCAAAACCATAGAGCATCGGGGTCTCTTCGGTAAACGTGTACGAAGCTTTAAGGGCGTCAATGTAGCGATTACTTTCAGTACTAAAGACCCACAATGTAATGGTTTCAGGGTCAATTTTCTGCTCCTTAAGCCACAAAATCGCACACCCAATGTCATCAAAAAAGTGCGTTTTAAGATCGTTCGTGATGATCTGCGCTGTGTGCTTTTTACCCACAAGGTACATGTTACAGAGCGCACACGTGACGGTATTGTCCTTAAATTCGAGAGGCATTTTCTCTTTATTGACGATTTGCGTGGGCAGCTGATGCTTTACATGTAAAAACCAAAAAAGCCCGCCAAGCGCAAGCAGGGGAAAAAGTACAAGAATGAAAACAGCGATTTTTTGCTTCATAACCAAACTCCATTGCGTAGAAAATAGATAAGTGGATAGGCAGAGATGATGAGCACATAGAGCGTATTAAACGCCAAAGAGAGCCTGCTAAAACGTATCTTCTCTTTGGAAAGAAGCGATAACACCGCTCCTCCCATCCCAAAAAATGTGCCGGCAAACAAGAACGTATAGAGTGCGTACCCAACGTAATAATAATCCTTTTGCAACAGACAAAACGGGCAACGGTGTGTGGGAAGCTCATACACATAGGTGCTAAAAAAGATGATCAATGAGATAATCGCAACGATGAGAAAAAGCGCGTTGGAGGCAATCAACAGCAGCTGATTTTTAAGCCCATACGCCAAAAGTGTGATGCCAAAAGCGCCGTAAAAGAGTCCCACCCAAATACGCTCATCGACCACAAAAAGCAGTGACATGTACGAATCACTTGCCGCGGAGAAGAGCGTTCCGCAACAGCTGACGATTTTGCTGATGTTAAGGCTAGAGAAAAACGAAACTTCAAGCGCAATTTCCGCAAACAGTGGCACTGCAAAAAGCAAAAACAGCACAAATTTGAGTCGTGTAAACGGAAGTGTTTCATCAGCGACATCGGCATAATGCAAGAGTAACCAAAAGCCAAAAAGATAAAGATTGAGCAGTTTAAACACGGTCAAGTACAACCCAAAATCGACCGAATTCACCACGCCTGCAGCACACATCGCTCCTGCGATGATGGACGAGAGCGTGTCGGTCGTGTAGATGAAAAAAGCAAACAGTGGCAGTTTGAGCATAAAGATGTACTTGATGATGATGGCGCCCAAATAGCTCTGCTTGGAGAGTGTGTATTGTAACGGTGTGGTCGCTTTGGCGTTCCAGTAAAAGGCGATGCGAAATGCCACGACCCATGCAACCAACCCCAAAAAGCAAAAGATGGCATCCAGTGTTAAAAGCGCGATAATCTCAGGCGTTAAACTCATAAAAGTTCACCGTTTTTGATCTCGATGATGCGATCGACAAAAGGAAGCTCAAAAAAGAGCGGATCGTGCGTTGCGATGAGTTGCGTAATGCCTTGATCTTTCAGCTTTTCAAACTGTGCAATCAGCTCACGTGAAAGATTTTCATCAAGATTAGCGGTCGGCTCATCGGCTAAAATGAGCAGAGGGTTATTGACCAAAGCACGTGCGATGGCGACACGTTGTTGCTCGCCTCCTGAGAGACGGTTCACACGCACCTCTGCTTTGTGTGCGATGCCACACTGCTCCATCGACGCTTTGGCTTTTTCATCCAAAAGAGAGAGCGAAAGATTTTCAGGAATCAGAGGCGTTATGACATTTTCAAGAGCCGTCAGATGGGGAATCAAATGAAATTTCTGAAAGATAAACCCGATCTTTTGACGACGCAGTTTCGCACTAAAGGACTCAGGCAATTTTGAAATTTCCCTGCCATCGACGCTCACTTCGCCACTGCTAGGCTGTGCAAGTCCTGCGATGAGAGAGAGCAAAGTACTCTTGCCACTGCCACTATTTCCCTTGAGCACCACACACTCGCCACGCTTTACATGTAAAGAGATTTGGTTGAGAGCAAACACACTCTCATCGCCTTGCACAAAGCTTTTACACACATCTTTAAGCGCTATCATCGCATCACCTCGTCTGCATCTAACGTTGAAGCACGCCACGAAGGAATAAGAGTCGCTGCTATATAAATGGGCACGCTGAGTAAAAAGAGTAAAATGACCATCGAAAGATTAAAACTAAAGGGAAGCACGAAGATGGGTTTGAGCTCTGAATAGCCCATAAAAAGGTTGCGCAAAAGCGGTGCGTGCAAAGCATACACGTAAAACAGTGCAGAAGAAATCCCCACTAAAAAAGCACCTAATGAGAGGATAAAACTCTCGTAAAACTTCTCTTTCACAATGTCATCACTGCTCCAACCAATCGC
>DBTO01000074.1:11650-19161 GCA_002307095.1 Sulfurospirillum sp. UBA1314 | reverse complement strand
TGTCATCACTGCTCCAACCAATCGCCTTTAAAATGCCGATCTCCCGCTTCTCCTCAGAGCTTAACCCACTGGTTTTATCGTAGATGATGATGAAAAATGCAAACGCACAGACACTAAAGAGGGAGAGAAAAAAGCCACTTTTATAATCAAAAATATTTTGGTAACTCACCCGAATGTCATCTTGCGTGATGGCGCGCATATCCGGATAGCGCGCCGTGATCTTTTGCACAATGGTCGCGATCTCTTTGACATTCGCCACCTTGACCACAATATCAGTCGCTTTGCTCTCCTCCATACCAAAAATCGTATACGCGAGTTTTTTGGGAAGAATGATAAGATCGTTTGACTCCAAAGCAAGATCGGAATGAAACACCCCAGCAATCGGCACTCTTTTCCACTCTCCCTTGGGCGTGATAAAGTTAAAAAAGTCGCTGTAGTAGTTTTCGGCTAAGATATTTTTCACCCCCTCGCCTACGATCATACTCTCTTGAGTAGCGAGCAATTTCATATCGAAACGTTGGGTGAGAAGCGTGAGTGTTTGGGAGTACTGCTCTTCGTATGCATCGATGCCCACCACCGAGAAGTTCACGCCTGCAGGTTTAAAGTAGTAGTAACCCCACACGCGAGGGCTCACCGCACGGATGCCCTCGATGTCTAAAAGTGCTTCCACACGTTCAATGGGCACATCGCTCTGTTTACCGGCAATAAAACGCTGTAAGGTGATCTGAGGCAAGGTTTTTAGGGTCGCATTTAACTCCAATTTAATCGCATCGGCGATCATCAAAACCGAAGCGAGCAGAAAAATCAGCAGGCTTAAAATCAAAAAGATAAAAAAGCTCTTGTTAAAACGACGTATCAAAGAGCGAATCGCGTAATCCAGCAGTAAAAAATTCATCTTAAAAATCACGTTCTATCCTTGAGGGCTGTGCGTTGGGTGCAAAATGGTACACAAAAGTGGAGGGGAAATACTCTAAAAGCTCAGGTGATTCATTAAAATAAGAGAACACGTCGCTCAGACTGCGGTGACGAACATAGTGAGCTTCGCCCACAAGCGCAAGATCGGGAAGCCCTACCAATGTGCTCAAAGATTCTTTACATGTAAGCTTTTCGGGAGTCAGTGCGCGCGTGGATGAGAAGTAAAAGAGTTGTGCCATTATCGTGACACACAGGGTGAAAAAGAGTGTAAAAAACGTGATTCGAGCTGACATCATCTCTCCTGTAACATTCGCGAAGATTGTACCACACGAACGCTCTTTTATCAATAGAGTTTTACACAGCTGAAAAACTCTCTGCCTCACAAGAGGCAAGCTTTAGTGCCATAGCGGCTAGCGTAGGTGTTTGGGCTTTGCCTAAACACCGTGTAAAAATGGAGTTCTAAGCCATATTGATTTACAATACGGCATCTTAAATGCTTGAGCGAAGGACATTTATGCAACTCGATATTTGGCTTACGATGCTGGTCGCGTCGATTCTCATCAGTGTTTCCCCAGGAGCAGGTGCGGTGGTTTCTATGAATTATGGACTCAAATACGGACTGAAACGCTCTTATGCTGCGATTATGGGGCTTCAAATGGGGCTTTTTGTGCAAACCTTTGTGGTCGTCATAGGACTAGGATCGCTCATTATGAGCTCACTTTTGCTATTTAACATCATCAAGTGGATTGGTGTGGTGTATTTGATCTTTTTAGGGGTGATGAAGTTCATCGAAAAACCTCAATTGCCAAGTGATACCGCCAATATCAAAGCCTTTTCAGCGTCCAAAGCGTTTGTGCAAGCCACACTCATTAACCTCACCAACATCAAAGCAACGGTCTTTTTGGTGGCGTTTATCCCCCAATTTCTCAACCCAAATGAACCACTTTTAGGACAATTTGTCATCATCTGTTCGACGCTCATTTGCGTGGACATCATCGTAATGACAGGCTACAGCTCCCTTGCTTCACGCCTGAAAAACGTTATCAAATCGATTCGCGCGATTCAGATTCAAAATCGCTTGACAGGCGCTTTTTTACTCGTAGCAGCCTTTTTTATCTCAACAGCCAAAAGGGCTTAAGCGAACTTCTTGGTGTAAATCGCTTCATCAAATCCTACCAAAAGCGCGCCATCTTCGCACTCGACGATGGGGCGTTTGAAGAGGAGTTGCTCCCTTAAAAGCCAACTTTTTTTCTCCTCATCGCTGATCTCTTTGGTCAGGTTCAACGTTTTAAACTTGGTGCCTTTGGTGTTGAAAACGATCGAAAGAGGCTGTTTTGAGAGCCACTCTTTTAGTTTTGCTTCACTGATCGCCGTGGTTTTAAGATCGATAAAACTGTAAGGAACAACTTTCTCTTTAAAAAATGAAATGGCTTTTTTCACACTGCCACACGTGGTAATGCCGTAAACTTTAATCATCCTAACTCCTCATAAAATTCAATGCGGTTACGCCCTTTTTGTTTGGCAAGGTACATCGCTTTATCGGCTTCGCTAAAGATGCGCTCCTTGCTAGGTGTTTGATGGCTAAAGAGTGCAACGCCAATGCTTGCACTGCATTCATGCGTAATGACCTGCGAATCTTCGTCAAGATCAAGCACAAGCACATACGGAGCGTTTACATGTAAACGAATTTTACCCGCAATTTTCAGTGCTTCTGCTTTGGCAGCACTCTCCTCTTCATCTAAATCACGCAGCGCCACCAAAAACTCATCGCCACCAAAACGTGCAACAAAGTCTACCTCACGCACACACGCACGAAGCCTTTTTGCCACTTCGATCAACAAAAGATCACCTGCATTATGACCATACGTATCGTTGAGTGGTTTGAAATTATCCAGATCGAGTACCAACAGTGCCCCGTGTTTTTTCATCCGTTTGGCATGGGCGATCATCACCGTAAACGCTTCTTGAAACATCCTTCGATTGGGCAGATGTGTTAGGGAGTCATGATACGCAAGCTCTTTAATCAGCTCTTCACTCTTTTTGCGCTCAGTAATATCCGTCGAAATGCCACATAACCCATAAAGGACTCCCTCTTCGTTGTACAGAGGAATTTTCGTCGAAATGCACGTGATCGGCTCCGTATGATCTTTCAGGACAAACACATCTTCAGAGGTCACCTTATGCCCAAAATGGATCACCTCTTCGTCTATTTTATGAATCATCTGCGTTGTTTTGGCATCAAAAAAGAGCGCATCATTTTGCCCGATGATCTCCTCCAGTCTCATTCCTAAATGCTCGCAAGCTCTTTTGTTGGCATATTCATAACAATACTGAACATCTTTAATGTAGATAAACGCATCCACACTGTCCAAAATCGTATTGAGTTTGGCTTCACTTTGCATAAACCCTTTAGTGCGTTCTTGGATTTTTTCTTCGAGGGTGACATTATTGGCACGTATGTAACTGATCATTTTGATGAACTCTTGGGAAAGTGCCTCAATTTCGGTACTGCCTAACGGGGAGAGATCCACTTCATAATTCCCTTTTTCCACTCGTTGCATCGAAGATTTGAGTTTTTCAAGAGGTTTAATTATTAAAAAATGCAACGCTGCTGCAACCAATATTAAAATGACTAAAAAAAGCAGACAGAGCATCGGGAAAATCGAAAAACCTTTAGCGATCTCCAGCTCTTTTTCATCAATGAGCGTTAAATTGAACCATTCAACCTCGGAAAGAAAACTCATACCCAAGAGTTTTTTAGACCCCTCATACTCAACCCAAAAGGTACGAATGGCATCAGGATGCGCCCTTAGATACGTTATCGCCTCACGAATGGCGTCTTTATCTTCCGCCCGTGTAAAAAACTCCGTAATTTTTGTGTGTGCACCTACATTTGTTTTAAGATTTTCATCGTATTTGAGGTGAGTATCTCGCTCTAATTGAACATCTAAATGGCGGTTGATAAAAAAGTTTTGCACCCCCTCTTGCTCAATACCCACTGACTCTCTTACAAAACGGGTGAAATCCATACCCGTACCTACAATCCCTAAAAGTTCACCGTTTTCGCTCAAATCATAATTGATCCAAATGTAGGTATTACCCAAAAATTCATCGGTATCAACATTGATGCGGTACGCTTGATTGTCACTCAAAACATCGTAAAACCACGAGTCATTTTTTTGGCTTCTGGAGAGTTTGTACTGAAATTGTTTTCCGTTGTAGCTATTTTTAGCATCATTGAAGTAGTAATTTTCACTTTTTGTAAATGCCGTAAAATAGCTTTGGCTCTGAAACTTTAAACGATACGCCTCTAAAAGAGCGATGCCATTTTTGCGTAAAACGGGGTCTTTATCATTGCGCGCCATAGCAAGCAGTGCGGGCTCCTTAACCATCTCTTTGATAATCTCAAGCTCGTGAAGAAGGGGCAAAAGCGTGCGATTTTTATCAAAAAGAATCTGTTTTTTGATAAACCGCTCGGCCCATTTTTCATTGATCTGCTCCATCACATGCTTGGAGTAAGACCAAACAGCCAGTGAAAAAAGGATAAACAGAGCCGACATAAAAATGAAAAGTTTTACTTTAAGACTCATTGTCACTTCCTCTCTTTCCTTATGGTTTGAATTATAACCATTTTTTGTCACAAATACGAATGACATCTCGATGCAAATTTAAACCTATAAGCATCATTGCCCTATAATAACACCACTTATTTACAAGTTGGAACCGATGAACAATCTCTCTCGTGAAGCACAAGGCTACCTCTACGCACTGATGGCGTTTGGTTTTTGGGGTTTAATCCCGATCTATTTTAAACTGATCGCTTCGGTCTCGCCGATGGAGATTTTGGCACACCGCATTATTTGGTCGGTGGTATTGCTCTTTGGTATGATCCTTTTTAGCCGTCAAATGGGTGCGTTTACCCTTCTCATTCGAGACCTCCACAAGATCAAATACCTCGTACTCACAGCCCTTTTGGTCTCCATCAATTGGCTTGTTTTCATCTGGGCGGTGAGCCATAATATGATCGCCGAATCCAGCCTTGGCTACTACATCAATCCCCTCGTGAACTTTGCACTGGGCATCATCTTTTTTAAAGATCGCCCCTCTTTTTGGCAAAAAGTTGCCATTGGTTTAGCCTTTGGTGCTATTGTCTATCAAATCGTTACGCTCGGCTCCATTCCTGTTGTTTCACTCGTGTTAGCCTTTAGTTTTGGTTTTTACGGGATGATTCGCAAACAGATCAACTTGCCTGCGATGAATGGGCTTTACATTGAAACGCTTATTTTACTGCCTTTGGCACTGCTCTATTTTAGCTACCTTGTGGCTACAGACCAAAACGCGTTTGTCTTTCCACCCAATGGCGTTTCATGGCTTTTACTGCTAGCTGGTTTTATCACCGTGCTGCCACTGTTGTGGTTTAACGCCGCTGCTACACGCATTTCGTTGATTCACTTAGGTTTTTTTCAGTACCTTAGCCCGACCGTTTCCTTTTTGTTAGCTATTTTTGTTTATGATGAAGTTTTACTTCCCCAAAAACTGACCACCTTTGTGCTGATTTGGATTGCATTGGCGATTTTTAGCATCGATGGGTATGTGAAAAAAAGAGCTTCTAAAGAGGGTTAAATGAAAATTTTAGTCGTTGAAGATGATGTCAAAATCGCCTCGTTTCTTAAAAAAGGTCTTGAAGAGGAGTACTTTAGTATCACGCTGTGCGACAATGGTGAAGAGGCACTGTATCTGAGCGAAATGGGAACATACGATGTCATTATTTTAGACATCATGATCAAAGGTTCCCTTCAAGGAGATGGTCTCTGCCAAAAGCTTCGGGAAAAGAAGCTCACAACGCCCATCATTATGCTCAGCGCCAAAAGTACGATCAGCGATAAAGTAAGCCTGCTCAATGTAGGAGCTGATGACTACCTCACCAAACCGTTTAGTTTTGAAGAGCTCTTGGCACGCATTCATGTGCAACTGCGCAAACACAACGCCAAAGAATCCCTCTTAATCATTGGAGATCTTGTGCTCAATCCTCTGAGCAAAAAAGTGACACGCGCAGATCAGACCATCGTTTTAACAGCAAAAGAGTACATTTTGTTAGAGTACTTGATGCGTCATAAAGGGGCCATCATTGAAGAGCGTGTTTTAGAAGAACAGCTCTTTAGCAATGACCATACGATTAACAGCAACATCATCAACGTTTACATGTACCGCTTACGCAGTAAAGTTGATAAACAGTTTGAGTACAAACTCATTAAAACGCACCGTAGCCTAGGATACTCTATAGCATGAAAACACTTTTTAAAAACATCAAAATTCGCCTTTTGGCGGCACTTTTTATCATTCTGTCTGCTCTTTTTTTCAGTTTTGGGTTTGTGGTCATTAAAACCTTAGAGAGTTCCTACCAAGAAGGGGTTGAAGCCTCTTTGTTTACGGTGCTTAAAGATATCAAACACGATTATGATGAAGATCCCACCAAAGAGATAACCCTCAATGAAGTCAAAGAGGAGTTTTCCGTCCCTGTTTTATATGCCCAAGTCGTTGCCTACGACAGCATGTCCAATACCCCACACATTCTTAAACGCTCCAATGATCTCAAAGAGGAGAGCCTTAAAATTGAGCCTATCACCCTTCAAAAAATCGTTGAACGTCCTAATGATGTTGCCTTTTCTATCACGAAAGATTCCAAGCTAACGCCTCATAAAATTTACACCGGTACCCTTTTCCTAGCCCAAAATGAGTTTCAAATGCTCTTTTTGCAATGTGCCGTTCCCTACAACCGCCACACGCCTCAAATAGAGGAAATTATCTCTACGCTTTGGATAGGGCTTTTGGCTTTACTTGTCATTGTACTTCTCTTAGCCTATGGGCTCATCTCCAAATCGCTCTCCAACGTCCAATACGTGACCAATACAGCTAAAGCGATGCGCGGAGAGACGGAACACTCTGTGATTCCCAAAACGCACATCGCCTCAGAAATTGATGATCTCATTGAAACGTTTAATACCCTTCTAAGCGAACTCCAACACGCGTACGCACAAGTCAAGCAGTTTGGGCAAAATGCCTCGCATGAGCTTAAAACGCCTCTGACCATCATCAAAGGTGAAGTGGAAGTAGGGCTTCGCAAAGATCGTACCAACGCTGAGTATCAGCACATTTTGGAAAAAGTGGCAAAAGAGGTCAGTGTGCTTCATGAAGTCATCGAGAAGATTCTTTTTTTATCGAGCAACACACGAAGTGATCTCAAAAAACATTTTCATGAAGTCTATGTTGATGAGATTTTACTCGAAGCCATCGAAGAAAAACGTCTTTTAGCGGAGTCAAAAAAGATCCTATTAAGCGTTGAAGTACTGGAACCCAAAAATATCAGAGGCAATGCGACCCTCTTAAAAATCGCCATCGTAAACCTCATCGACAATGCCATTAAATATTCACCCGAAAATTCCACGATTCATGTGACGTTAAAAGCACATGAGCTCAGTATTAAAGATGAAGGCATGGGGATCAAAACAGCCGATCTTGAGCATGTCTTTGAGCAGTTTTACCGCACGCAAGAGAGTAAAGAGAGTGCGCAAGGCAGCGGACTGGGGCTGGCTATT
>DBTO01000074.1:1583-11599 GCA_002307095.1 Sulfurospirillum sp. UBA1314 | reverse complement strand
AAACCTCATCGACAATGCCATTAAATATTCACCCGAAAATTCCACGATTCATGTGACGTTAAAAGCACATGAGCTCAGTATTAAAGATGAAGGCATGGGGATCAAAACAGCCGATCTTGAGCATGTCTTTGAGCAGTTTTACCGCACGCAAGAGAGCAAAGAGAGTGCACAAGGCAGTGGATTAGGGCTTGCTATTGTTAAGACTATTTTGGACTTGCATGATCTTTCCATTACGATTGAAAGTGAGGAGCACAGAGGAACACACGCACACATTTACTTCTAAATTCATCTTCCATTCATGCTCAGGTTCTACAATATCCTTATCATTTAGGATAAGGATAGGAAATGCCTTTTAAACTTTTAACAGCCCCTAGCCAAAGAGCCATTGTTCTCCTTGCTTTAGGACTAACACTTTTTTACAACTTCACATTTTTTTCCAAACTTTTTCACTTTGCGCTGGAAGAAGATAACTATTTTATTGCCATCAGTGCCCCTTTTATTTTGGCGTTGATCTTTATTTGTGTCTTGAACTTTGTACTCCTTTTGCCTTCCAAAACATTTTTTAAAATCCTCTTCGTCGCACTCATTTTTATAGGCGCACTGAGCAGTTATTTTATCGATACCTTTGGGACGATCATTGATACCAATATGTACACCAATATGATGCAAACCGACAGTGCTGAAGTCTTGGATCTTTTTACAACCAAGCTTTTGACCTATCTTGGATGTGCTAGCGTACTCTCGTTTTGGATTTTATTTAAAGCACCTTTTTCTTTTGCACATTATCCAAGAGAGTTCATTCAAAAAATCGTGGTTGCACTGCTGTCACTTTTAATGATTACCGGCTTATACATGAGTTTTAGCAAATCGTACAGTGCTTTTTTTAGAAACCACCACGAACTCAAAATGTACCTTAATCCTTACTATCCGATGGTATCTTTTGGGAAATTTGCTTACGCTAAAATCAAACCAAAACCTACGTTTATGCCAATTGCACTGGACGCAACACGCCAAAGCAGTGCCAAGAAAAAGCTCGTGGTGTTTATCTTAGGTGAAACGGCACGCGCACACAATTTTGCTCTAGGCGGCTATGACGTACCCACAACGCCACTTCTAGGTCAACGCACCGATAGTGTCTATCTACCCTATTTTGCCTCGTGTGGCACAGCAACCGCCATCTCCGTGCCGTGTATGTTTTCTAAATTTGGCAGAGCCGAATGGAGCGATGAGAAAGCTTACAATGAAAACGTTGTCGATGTGCTCGCACGCACAGGAGTTCGTATCATCTGGAGAGACAACAACTCAGGCGGTGACAAAGAGATCGCCAAGCGTATGAGCGATGTCATCCAATACGGTGGCAAAGATTTTGATAGCGTGCTACTTCAAGATTTTCAAGCCAACATCGACAAGCAGTATGAAGATACGTTCATCGTTTTGCATCAAGAGGGAAGCCATGGACCGACTTACTTTAAACGCTACCCAGAATCGTTCAAAAAATTCACGCCAACCTGTGACACACAAGAACTCGACAAATGTTCAAAGGAGCAGATCGTCAACACCTACAACAACACGATTCTCTACACCGATTACATCGTCAATGAGACGATCAATCTGCTCAAAGTCAATGAAGACAAATACAACACGACCCTCATCTATTTTTCCGACCACGGCGAATCGTTGGGCGAAAATGGCGTCTATTTGCATGGGCTTCCCTACATGATCGCTCCCGAAGATCAAAAGCACGTGCCAGCACTGTTTTACTTCAGCGATAAAAGCAAGTATGAAGCTTTACATGTAAAAGCCAATGAGCGCTTTTCACAGGACAATCTCTTCCATACGCTCTTAGGACTTTTTGAGGTTAAAACCAGTGAATACAAGCCAAACCTAGACCTCACGCACTAGGTTTGTGCTATACTTTTTCATCTTTACATGTAAAGTGAAATAAGCATGCAACACTCTTTTGATCCTGTCTATAATGAATACTCAAACGTGCTGATTTTAGGCACGTTTCCCTCCGTGAAGTCGCGTGAACAACGTTTCTTTTATGGCAATCCACAGAACCGTTTCTGGAAGGTCATTTCCGCCATCACGAACACGCTACTGCCTCTTAGCATCGAAGCCAAAAAAGCGATGCTTCTAGCTCATCGCATTGCCATTTGGGATGTCATTCACAGCTGTGAGATTACAGGATCGAGTGATAGCAGTATCAAAAACGTTGTGCCGATGGATTTTACAACACTGCTTCAAGAAGCGCCCATAAAACAAATCTACGCCAACGGCGCAACGGCTGAAAAACTCTACCTAAAATACTGCGAAGCAACAACAAGCAGAAATATCATCAAACTCCCCTCAACCAGCCCTGCGAATGCGGCATGGTCTTTGGACAAACTGATTGAAGCGTGGCGTGTTATCGTGGACTAATATGCTCTTTTTTTCACCAATGAAGCCCAAAACGCTGTGTTATAATGCTCCCTCATAGACCAAAAAGGGGGCTTTGTGGTTTCACAACTCATTCAAGACAATGCTATTTACATCTATTTTCAACCAATCGTCTCCATTCGCAGTGCCAAAGTGATCGGTGTTGAAGCGTTGATGCGCGCGCACGATCAGCACCATGAACCGCTCTCGCCCATCTTTGTCTTTGACCAAGCTAAAAAAGAGCATCTCTCCTTTGAGCTCGACAAATACGCGCGTACCAAAGCGCTTGAAACCTTTAAACCACTACTGGACGCCAACAAAGAGCTGTTACTCTTTCTCAATTTTGAATCGCATCTGCTTGATAGCAAGATAAGCTTTGATGACTTTGCTTTTTGCTCACTGGCAAACGATTTTGGCATTCCGCCCTCACACATCGTCATTGAGATCAAGGAGTACCAGATTGAAGACAGCGAGCGTCTCAAACAGTTCTGTGACTTCTATAAAGATCGGGGCTTTCTCATCGCTCTGGATGATTTTGGTGCAGGCAATGCCAATTTTGATCGCATCTCCACGGTGCGTCCGCACATCGTCAAAGTCGACCGCTCGCTTGTGTTTAATGTGCATCAAAATTTCATCCACAAAGAGATCTTAAAATCCATCGCCAATATGTGTTTCAACATCGGCGCACTCGTGCTGGCTGAAGGGGTGGAAGAGGAAGAAGAAATTTTGCGTTCATTAAAACTCGACATCGACCTTTTTCAAGGATTTTGGTTCGCAAGACCCAGTGGAGCGATGTTTGATAAAGCGCTATTGGATGAAAAAATTACCTACATTGGAGCAAGGCACACCCAAAACGTCAAATCTTCCATGCAACGCAAAGAGATCTTAATCGAAAGTGCCAAAGCCTACACACACGCGATTATCGAAGCGATTACGCACAAACATCAGCCTGATTTGTTCGCGTTTCTCAAAGAGTTCGAGATCATCGAAGCGATCTACTGCATCGATGCCACCACCGGCATTCAAGAGGGCAACACGATCATCAGTGCAGACACCAACGAGTTTTTCCAACCCGCACGAAATGGCGACAACCACGCACTTAAAGAGTATTTTTACATCACAAAAGAGTCGAAACGGGGAAACTACCTCAGCCAAAAGTACATCTCCAGAGCATCGGGTCGCATGTGCCGCACCTTCGCTCAAAAATTTGCGCATGAAGGCAAAGAGAACATTTTGTGTCTGGATCTGAAGGTGCAAACGCTCTAACGATCCTCTGTTATTTCAAACACTTTGAAAATATGCTCTGGCACTTTTAGGAGAGGATTGATAAGCAATGCGGTACTCCAAATCCCTGCATCAACCGTTGTAGGAGCAATGATGCTGATTTGGTGTAAAGGATCTAGCGAGGTCTTGTTTGGAGCAATAATATGTGAAAAATGCTGCTCCTCAATGCAGGAATAGCGTTTAGAATGCCCCGAAGTACACAGTGACGCATCGTATAATTCAACACTGGTGACATTGATGGCAGGGTTTTTAGGGTCTTGGATACCTATACGCCATGGCTCTTTTTCGCACATTCCATAAGCAGCAATGTCCCCTCCAAAATTCACTAAAGCAGCGCTGATACCTAATCTTTGAAGCCATACGATCGTTTGATCCACCGCATACTCTTTCACAATGCCTCCCAAATCAATCTTGGTATAAGGATTGGAAAAGTGTAATGTTGTGCCTTCCAGTGTAAAAGAACGGGAAGAAGCAAATGGAATCAAGGTAGTGTAAAGTGTGCGATATGCCTCCAAGGTTGTTGCATTATGGGTAGCTTTAAGTGTTCCGGCAAGAGCAATATCAAAAGCACCTTGCGTAATATTGGTATAGAACTGTGATAAATGTAAAAGAGCAGAAAGTTCTTTACTGATAGTGAGGCTATCGTATTTTCGATGATTGATCGCGTAAAGTTGTGAGGTTGTATCAAAAAAACTGTACTCTTTTTGAAAATGCTTGATTTTAGGAAGTAAAAGCGAGAGAATAGAATCACCCTCTTTTTGGGTTTTTACATCAATGAAAATTTCACACGGTGTTGTAAATGCGCTAAAGCGAGCACTGTACACCGCGCTAAAACTTCAAAATTATGCTGAAAGAATAGATGACAGCAAATTGCTACCATTGGATGTTGACTCCGTATTGCCATACGATGCCAAAATCTTTTGCAATAATTCTGATTCCATTGTATCAAAAGAGGTTTGCTGTGATGAGGAGGTACTGCTTGTAGCACTACTGGATGATTGAGATTGTTGTAAGGCACTTAAGAGTTCATCTGAACTGATGGTGCCATCTTTATTGGTATCAAGCGTATTAAAAACTTGTTCTGTACTGCTGGAGGAACTTGAAGTCGAATTTGAAGATGCCGAATCAACGGCCTTTTGAAATTCAGATGCATCGATACCACTGTCTTGATTGGTATCGAGTGACGAAAAAAGAGAGCTCATAACAGCACTAAAATCTTGCGCCGAGGACATGCCACTCGCACCACTTTGACTGTGAACATTACTACTTGATGAAGATGACGTTGTTGTAAGAGAACTCCCGATGGTCATAATTCGCTCCTGTACCAAAACAATATGAACGCTATTATAGCACGAAATGATGTTTTAAATTACTCATAGTTTGGAAATACCATTATAAACCTCGCGCCAATGGGAGAGCCTTCGTAGGTGATATTTTCAACTCGGATGCAACCCCCAAAGCTCTCTTTTAAGATCATCGAGCAGATGTAAAGCCCTATGCCACTGCCTTGCATCTTCTCTTTGGTAGTAAAATAAGGCTCGAAAATGCGCTCCAATAAGCTCTCTTCAATGCCTCCAGCATTATCTTCCACACACAAATAAACACCCTCTTCATTGCTCCATGCCACAAGGCAGATCTGTTTGGGTTCAATCTTCGTGTTGCGAAACGCATCTTTGGCATTGGTGAGTAGATTGAGTATGACTTGTTGCAACTCATTGGCTAAGCCATAAACGTTCAACGTAGGATCGATGTTGATGGCAAGCGAAATGCCTTCATTTTTCAGTTGCACCTCGGCAATGGTCGTCGCGTACAAAACGCTCTCGTAAAGTGAAAACGCCTTTTTTTCTTTGTTGGGTTTGTAAAAATTCATAAAGTCATTAACCGTTGTGCTCATCTGCTCGCTCAATGCTTCGATCGTATCAAGACCGGCTAAAAGTTTTGCATCGCTTAAAGAGCCCAATTCCTGTTTTAACTTTAGATCAGAGGTGATGAGATTGAGTACGTTGAGCGGTTGGCGCCATTGGTGGGCGATGTGCCCGATCATCTCGCCCATTGCGGCGAGTTTATTTTGTTGAACCAGCATCGCTTCTTGCTCTTTTTGAATACGCCTTGCCTCAACCAAAGCAGTCACATCAAACACCGTCATAATCTTATAAGGCCCTCCAATTAGCTCTTCTAAAAGCCCTTCTGTCATGTATACATAGATCTGTTTTCCATCTTTTCGAAGCGACTCAATTTCGCCTGTGTACGCCATTGCCGTGTGGTTGAAAAACGTGTCATGATGCGCTTGGGTGATGAGATGCAAGGTTGCAGGAAAGAGAAGATTGAAATGCTTTCCGATCAGCTCAACTTCACTGTAACCATAAATTTTACAGTACGCAGGGTTGAGTGCAGCAAAACGTCCCTCTTTGTCAACAAGACAAATGCCAAGATTGGCCGTTTCAAAGATCTGCTCGTAAAAGGCTTCACTGGCTTCTTGGGTACTCTCTTCGTGAAAGATACGGCTCTTGAGTGCTTCCATCGCTTCATCGGTATCGCAATGACTTTTGGCGTGCACATTCCAAAACAAAACACTGTAGCCTTTTTTAGCGCCCTCTTCAAAAAGCGGATTGACCCTCACATACACATCGATCCATCTGCCATCTTTGGTTAAAAAAATCTCTTCGCCTTCATACGGTTTATTTTGCAAAAATGCTTTATAGATGGGGCATTGAAGGAGTCCTTGATTGCCTTGGTGTGCGTGAAAAACAAAATGCCCAATGCGCCCTAAAAGCTCTGCCTCGTCATAGCCTAAAAGCTTTTGTCCCGCAGCATGCACATGGGTAATTTTCCCTTCATTATCGAAGGTGTACAACCCCTCACGTATCGAATCATACATAGTTTTGAGAAAACTATACGGCATTTACCAACTCCTCTAAAATGGGTAATCGCACTTCAAAAACGGCACCATCGCCTTCGTTATACGCAGTGATCTCACCTGCGTGCTGCGCAATAATTTGCTGAGCGATATTAAGCCCGATGCCAATACCAGAGCTCTCTTTGGTACTCTCAAACGGCTCAAAAATACGCGGCAAGATCAGTGTATCAATACCACCAGCGTTGTCGCAAAAGCGCACAACGATCTGTGTTTGCTCTTGAAAAATCTTTACATGTAAAGAGCGTTTTTCAAACGAATCAATCTTAATAAGCTCATCCAGCGCATTGTTGATAATAATCACAAAAACCTGCTCAATACGCTGTTTTTGAACGTTACATGTAAAACGCAATTCATCTTTACACAGACTAAGATCAAAGAGTGTGTCCTGAATACGAATGGGAACAATCTGTTTAGACCTCGTATAACAGAGCATTAAAGCGCACAGCAACAGTTCGTACAGATTTGCAGGCTCTTTTTGCTCTTTGCTCTTTTGCGATACTTCACGCATCGTCTCGATAATGCGTTCAATGCGTTTTATGCCGCTTTGAATCGCTTTGCCATCATTCAGCATCGCATTTTTTTGCGCAGAATCTGGCAGGAACGCGATAATATCGTCCATCAGCATCTCAAAATTGCCTTTAACATAGGTCAGTGGCGTATTAATCTCATGCGTAATGCCCGCTGCCATTTGACCAATGGCGCTGTATTTGGCATTGCGAACCCTCTCGTTTTGATAAATTTCTTGGATTTTGAGGTTTTTCTCCACCTCTTCTGCAATGCGGCTTTGCAGGTAATTTTCCTGCTTTTCCGTTTCTGTCATGTCGATGAGAACGCCGACAAACCCATCAAAAACACCGTTACGCATCATGCGTTTTTTTTGAATTTCAACGGTAAGGTTTTCAGGATTGAGATGCATCGGCGTGGTAATTTTATAAGACTGGAAGCTGTTTTCTATCATCTCCATGTCTTTTTCATGATAGATGTTTGCAAATTCTAAAGGAAAGAGATCGAATGAAGTTTTACCCAAGATGTGCTCTTTATCTAACCCCATCGCAGCACAAAAAGCCCGACTGCACCCAATATAACGAAAGTTTCGATCTTTGATAAATACAGGAATTGGAATAATGTCCAACATCGTTTCAATGTCGCGTAGCTTTTTTTGGTACTTAAGATTGAGTTTGGTGATGGTCTTGCGTGATTTGACACGAAGCGAGACATCGCGGACACTCCAGACACTAAAGGGCTCTGTTTCATCCACAAAGTGTTTGCCAAAAAGCTCCGCCCAAAAACGGGTACGATTTTTTGTACGAAAGGGAAACTCTAAGGCGCTGAGTGGTTGCAATGGCGCTTCGCCAAACGCTATTTGGTGCCACTTTTCATAGTGTTTAAACGAAGAAAAGAGTTGGTTTACATGTAAACCCAAAACCTCCTCTTTTGCGTAGCCAAAAAGCTGCAAAAAGGTCTCGTTTAGATCGATAATCACAAAGGTTTCATCAAGAATCATATAGGCAAGATCCGAATGATCAAAGTAACGTTTTGCTTTACGCACCAAGCCGATGAGCTCTTTTTTTTCCATAACCGCACACTCTAAAATGTGCCTGTTTTGATGTTTGAGTACCTCGATCTCTTGTTCAAGATCTTTAATCTTTAAGAGTAAATCTTTCATACCTTGGTCTACTTATGCACCAGTTCTAAGATCTTCTCTTCCAATGCTTTCATCGATGAAAAGGGTTTCATAATGTAGTGTGTTGCCCCTTCGCGATGGGATTTTAAGACTTTATCGAGCGTTGAGTATGCGGTCATCATGACGATGACCAGTTCGGGGACTTTTTCACGCAGAACTTTTAGGACATCAAGACCGCTGAGCGAGGGCATCATCATGTCCAAAAGAACGACATCGTAGCTTGCGTCAATGGAACCAATGGCACTTTGGGGATTGGAAAATGTGCTCACGTTAAAACCAGAAGCGCGATGGAGATACGTTTCAATCATCTCCAAAATTGACGGCTCATCATCAATGATAGCTATTTTGATTACTTTACCCATCGTGTGCGCCCCCGCTTAAGATTTGTTAAGAATTTAAGCACCACTATAGCATGGATACGACCTTACATGTAAGAGGTCGTGCTCCGTTTTTAGCCATTGTGTCACACGCTGTTACAAATTGCTATGAATTAGAGATGAAAATGTTGACAGCTCTGGACGGAATCTCTTTTAGAAAGTGCATTCAAAGTGCTTGCATGATGCTCTTGTTTATGTCCACAACAGTGGCTTTTTTTGGCATGCGCATCCTCTTCTTCACCCAAAAGGCGTGCATAGTTTGCCGTATTGACCTCTTCAAGTTCTCCCTCTTTCATCTTTGCCAACACTTCACCTAGCGTTATGCGCTCCGTGCCTGCAAAAAAGATGGAGATGCTAGCGCGTTTGAGGGCGTGAAAGGGTTTTTCGCCCAAATGGTTCGCGATCACCGTGCTCACGCCTAGTTTTTGAATCCACTGCGCCACTTTCATGCCGCCTTCGAGTTTGTTTTGATACACCGTGATACTGCCAGCATCATCGACGATGGCGAAAAATTTCGCTTTTCCAAAGAGTGGTGCGAGCACTCCATTTTCATTCTCTGTTTTGAGGGCAACTGCGATCATTCTAAACTCCTTAATTGGTCATATGTTCATAATCATAGCACTTTAAATGAACATATGTCAACTATGTTTCAAAAAATTATGCTACTATCTCTTATTCGATTTAGACAAAGGACACTTTATGCCTCGTCAAAAATGCCGACGTGCCACTTCGTATCAGCCGCTGATTACCCGTTTTATGCCCAAAGGGGGCGTGCAGGAGGAGTCTATAACATTAATTCCTGAAGAGATCGAAGCGCTGTATTTGATGGATTTGTTGGGATTGTATCAAGAAGAGGCGGCGGTGAAGATGGAAGTCTCGCGTCCTACGTTTGCGCGCATCATCAAAACAGCACGCCAAAAAGTGGCTCTTGCGCTTCTTTGTGGACAAGAGTTACATTTAGAAACCAAACGTGATCGCTATGTCATTGCCTTTTGTTGTGATGAGAAAGCACACTATGAGAATCTTCATCCAAAGGGAAAATACCTCTTTATTTTTACGGTGCAAGATCAAAAAATAGAGCGGTTTCTCTGCTTAGAAAATCCAGCGCATGAAAAAGAGACAAAGCCCCCACTGATTTTAACCCCTCTGTTTCAAGAACATGGCGTTAATTTTTTTCTGACCGCCACCTTAGGGCAAGGGCTTAAAAACACCCTTGCTTCGGGAGGTATTCAGGTCATTATAAAAGAGAGCATTTCCGAAGAGGAAATTCCTAAACTGTTTTGATTTTATAGCGTTCTTATCGAACGCTTGATACGTCTTTAAAGCAAAGCTCTAA
>DBTO01000074.1:0-1308 GCA_002307095.1 Sulfurospirillum sp. UBA1314 | reverse complement strand
GGGTTCTCTTCGGCAGAGAGCCCACACACCTTTGGTGCTAACATAAAATCTAGTAAAGCGCTAACAGTACGACACCAAAAATGATGCGGTAAATGCCAAAACTGACAAACGTAAAACTGCGCAAAAAGCGTAAAAAGAGCTTAATTGTAAAATAGGCGACCACAAAAGCGACCACAAACCCGACACCTAAAACGATAAGATTGTCGACATTGAACTCTTTATAATTTTTAACAATGCTATACCCTGTTGCTGCGCTCATGACAGGAAACGCCAGTAAGAACGAAAACTCCGCACTCGCTTTGCGTGTGAGTCCCACAAACATCGCCCCTAAGATGGTTGAGCCTGAACGCGATGTTCCGGGAACAAGACCTGCGAGTTGTGCCAGTCCAATAAGAAACGCCTGCTTATAACTCACCTTTTCAACATCGTCGATAAAATGCTCTTTGGGTTTGTAGTACTTCTCCGCAATCAAAAAAACCACACCACCCACGATAAACATCGTCGCGACGATCTCCACGCTAAAGAGCGCTTTGATCTGTTTGGAAAACAAAAATCCCACACACCCAATGGGCAAAAATGCCACGATGATTTTCTTCCAAAGCTCTATTTTTTGAAACGTAAATTTCTCTTTATACGCCAAAACAACCGCTAAAATCGCCGCGAACTGAATGATGATTTCATACGCTTTGGTGACGCTGTCTTGTTTGATGCCTAAAAAATCTGCCATAACGATCATATGCCCTGTTGAAGAAACAGGCAAAAACTCGGTGAAACCTTCGACGGCTCCCATGATGATTGATTGAAAAATATCCACGAAAATTCCTACATGTAAAATAAAGAAGGATTGTAACATAAGGCGTATTAGACTTTGAGAAAATGCTTTACATGTAAAACTAGAAGCTAAAAAGAGTTCGTAAAGAACTCTTTTTACTGAATGGTGGTAATAACACCTTTTTTGAAAACAAAATCCGAAAACTCATTTCCAATGCCTGGAAGATCTGGCACAGCATACAACCCTTTTTCAGGCTGATAATCATGAATGCAGAGTCTTCTATTGTAATCGTGCAAATTATAAACATGATGCTCATGAATCGTAAAATTGGGAATCGCCGCTTCGAGTTGAAGTGCCACAGCGGTTGAGAGCGGACTGGCGCAGACATGCGCTTGAACCCCGACGTCATACAGATGCGCCATATCGCAAATCTTTTTCGCTTCCGTGATGCCCCCGCAATTGCCGATATCTGGCTGAATCATCTGTATAGAGCCATTTTCAAAATAAGGTGCAAATCCCCACCTAGAGTAGATGCG
>DBTO01000003.1 GCA_002307095.1 Sulfurospirillum sp. UBA1314 | reverse complement strand
GCACTGATGGATGAGGGCAATGCCTTTTGTGTTTCCCTTTTGCTGCAACAAGGGGTGGATAAACTTCTGATTGTTGAAGAGGTGACTGCGCTCAGTGCGCCTCAAAATAAAGAACAAAGTTTGGGTGAGCAAAAAGAGAGTGCATTGGCAAAATACACGCTTGATTTGATCGCTCTAGCCAAACAAAAACAGATCGATCCTCTCATTGGCAGAGCTGATGAAGTGAAGCGCGTTATGCAGGTATTGTGTCGCAGAAAAAAGAACAACCCTCTGCTTGTGGGCGAACCCGGTGTTGGTAAAACTGCCATTGTCGAGGGTTTGGCTGAAAAAATCAGTGAAGGGGCTGTGCCTGAAATCTTAAAAGATACGCCTGTTTATGCCCTCGATATGGGCTCGCTGCTTTCGGGTACGAAGTATCGAGGCGATTTTGAGAAACGTCTTAAAGAGATTTTGAACGAACTTGAAGCCCAAAAAGGGGCTATTTTATTTATTGATGAGATTCATACTATTGTCGGTGCAGGCGCAACGAGTGGTGGCTCGATGGATCTTTCCAACTTGCTTAAACCAGCCCTTGCTTCGGGGAAAATTCGCTGCATCGGTGCTACCACCTATGGCGAGTTTCGTAATTTCTTCGATAAAGACAAAGCTCTGAGTCGTCGTTTTGCCAAAATTGATGTGTTAGAGCCAAGCCTTGAAGACGCCTTTTTAATTATCAAAGGGCTTAAAGGAAGCTATGAAAAACACCATGGCGTGAAGTACCCCACGGAAGTGATACGCGCTTCGGTGGAACTGGCCAAAAAATACATTAGCGATAAGTTTTTACCCGATTCGGCGATTGATCTGATCGATGAAGTGGGTGCGTCGTTTCACTTGGCAAAAAAACGTAAAAAAGTGGTAGAACTCAGCGACATCGAAGCGGTTCTTGCGAAGATTGCCAATATCCCAACACGCAGTATGAACAAAGATGAAGGTGTGGTGATGCAACACTTAGAAGCACACCTTAAGGCTAAAATTTTTGGTCAAGACGCAGCGATTCTTGCATTGACCAAAGCGATCAAACGCTCTCGTGCGGGACTGGGACATCCAACCTCTCCAATTGGCTCTTTCTTGTTTACAGGCCCTACGGGTGTGGGTAAAACCGAAGTGGCAAAACAACTCGCATTTGAGCTGGGTGTGCATTTTGAGCGCTACGATATGAGCGAATATATGGAAAAACACACGATCAGTCGTCTCATTGGTGCTCCTCCTGGCTATGTGGGGTATGATGAGGGTGGACAGCTCAGCGAAGCGATCAAAAAACATCCGTATACGGTGTTGTTACTTGATGAGATCGAAAAAGCGCATCCCGATATGCTGAACATTTTGCTTCAGATTTTTGATAGTGCGACGTTGACCGATAACAACGGAACCAAGATCGATTTTCGCAATGTCATCATCATCATGACCTCCAATCTTGGAACCAAAGAAGCGCCGACGATGGGCTTTACGAAGAGTGAAAGTAGTCGAACCGATCATGCGATTAAAGACTTCTTCTCGCCAGAATTTAGAAATCGCTTGGATGAGGTGATTCATTTTGCACCACTTTCTGAGACCGTGATGATCAATGTGGTGGAGAAGCTTTTAGGTGAACTTACCGAGCAGCTTAACGATAAACATGTGACAATCGAAGCCACAATGGCAGCTAAAAAATACCTTGCAAGCGAAGGGTATAGCAAAGAGATGGGCGCACGCGTCATGCGTCGTGTGATTCAAGAGCAGATCAAAACACCACTCTCCGAAGAGGTGCTTTTTGGAAAACTTAAAAATGGTGGCGTGTGCAAGATCGATTATAAATCTAAAAAATTGGTCTTTAGTTACAGCGGTGGCAACTAAGATACTGATCCCTCAGTTGCATGCACGCGATTACACCTTCCCCGATCCTAGGGAAGCGAGCGATGAGGGGCTTTTAGCATGGGGAGGCGATCTCAAACCAGAGCGTCTCCTTCGCGCTTACGTTCGAGGCATTTTTCCATGGTTTAATGAGGGCGATCCGATTCTGTGGTGGTCGCCAAATCCCAGACTACTTCTCTTCCCCTCCGACATCAAAATCTCCAAAAGTTTAGTCAAAAGTATGAAACATTTTGAAATACGCTATGACACCCGTTTTGAAGAGGTGATGCGTTTGTGTTTAGAAACAAGGATTGCAAAAGGGCAAAAAAGCTGGATTAGTGAAGATTTGATTGAAGCCTTTTGTGCTTTACATGTAAAAGGGTTTGCACACTCAGTAGAGACATTTTTTGAGGGAAAATTGGTCGGAGGACTTTATGGACTTTACCTTGGTGGCGTCTTTTGTGGTGAGTCGATGTTCTCAACCAAGAGTGATGCTTCCAAAGTGGCGTTAGTAGGATTGTGTGAGAAATTGAAAAGTTTGGGAGGTGATTTTATCGACTGCCAGCTTCCAACCGATCATCTTCAATCCTTAGGTGCACGCGTGATAGAACGCGAGCAATTTTTAGGTATGTTAGAAAATGCTTTGGAAAATTGCACCACAAAACCGTGGTAATGGTTCGCCTTTTGTTTTTACATGTAAAAGATTTTAATGCAATAATCAAAGATTTTTTTAGAATAAAGAGGGTATGATACTTCTATAACAAGCGGTGGGCTCACCGGAGCCTTGGTTCAAACTTTTAATTTTACTTTATGTTTCTTTTCTTCATGAAACCATAAATGGAAAACAAAAGGATGGAAAACAAGTTTTTAGACACTATGCGTTAATGGTAGATGTTTAGAGACGGGAAAACAAAGAAATGGAAAACAAAAATGGAACACACAAAACACTACCTTTTTACTTCTGAAGTTGTCAGTCCAGGTCATCCTGATAAATGTGCCGACATCATTGCCGATAGCATTGTAGATGCACTCATCATTGCCGATAAAAACTCACGCGTTGCGAGTGAAGTTTTTGTTGCGGGAAAGCATGTCATCATTGGTGGCGAGGTCAATACCAAAAGTATTCTCTCTTTTTCGGATTATGAAAAAATCGTCAAAGATGCCCTTGCTAAAATCGGTTACGATGGCAAATCTGCTTTTACCAAAGAGCAATGCTTACATCCTGATGAAGTCAAAGTTCAAGTGCTTCTTAATCAACAAAGCAGTGACATTAACCAAGGTGTTGATCAAGAAAGCGGTGAAATTGGCGCAGGCGATCAAGGTATTATGTTTGGATTTGCCTCTTCTGAAACGGCTGATTTTATGCCTGCTGCGATTACCTATGCAAGAATGCTGTGCGATAAAGTTTATAACTATGCGCTTACCCATAACCATAAACTGGGTGTGGATATTAAAACGCAAGTGACGGTAGATTACGGTACAAAGCAAAACTTTGAAGAGTGCAAGCCGCAAAAAATTCATACGATTGTTGTCTCTGCTCCTTCCAATGAGAATCTTCCGATTGAAGAAGTACGAGCACTTATTAAAGGATTGATTGACGATACAGGGCTTCCAACTGAGCTTTATGATCCTGCTAACACGATTATTCATATCAATCCAACGGGTCGTTATGTAAACCACAGTTCGCTTCACGATTCTGGACTCACGGGTCGTAAATTGATCGTTGATAGTTTTGGCGGTTATTCTCCTATTGGCGGTGGTGCGCAATCGAGTAAAGATTACACCAAAGTCGATCGTAGTGGACTTTATGCAGCGCGTTGGATTGCAAAACACATTGTCGCCGCAGGACTTGCTAAAAAATGCTCCGTTCAGCTCTCGTACGCGATTGGTGTTGCAAAACCTGTTTCCATTGCAGTAGACACTTCAGGTACGTATACAAGCATTAGTGATGATGAACTCTCAAGTTTTGTGCTTGAAACCTTTAGTTTAACACCTCGTTGGATTACCCAAAAATTTGGTTTGGATAAACCAAGCAGTGACACCTTCTTATATGCAGATGTTGCGGCGCGTGGACAAGTAGGGCAGAGTGATTATCCATGGGAAAAATTGGACAGTTTAGAGCTCTTTAAAGCCCTTAAAAAATAGTTTACATGTAAACAAAAAATCTTGCTAAAAGCTGCGTAGTATGCGTAGCTTTTGTGCGAGGTTACTCTGGCGTTATCACACCACTTTTTCCACTATTGGCACTATGATAAATTACCGTTTGATAGTTGTTCGCATACAACCGCAAGAGTAAATATTGCAAGGTTTGCTCAATGGAAGGGCTAAACCAAGCATTATTGCTGATGACAATCATCTGTTTGGGGTTGCCTTCAAAGAGTTTAGAATTGGTTCCCTCATAACAAATGGCACTTCGAAAAGGAATTTCATCAATCACGAAATCTTGAGGCTCTTTTGCTTTTTGATAATCTTTAGCCCCATCAAAAAAGAGTGTGTTAATGATGTCAACCACAAAACTGGGGAAGGGGATCTCTTCACCAAAAGGAACCAAAATGATTTTATGTGCAATCTGCATTTCTCCTTTTTGGAACAGATACGATGAGTTAAAAAAGCCTTGATCTTCCTCATACGTCAACGCTCCCGTGACAATGGAAATCTGTTGTGAATAGACTTTGAGCGCTTCTATCAAGCGAGGAGCACGGTTGAGATAAAGAGGAAAAGCACTCTCCGGAAAAATAATCAGCTCTTTGTTTTGCGCAATCGCTTGTTCAATCAACCCAAAATTAAGATCAATCGCCTCTTGTTGGTATTTGGCATCCCAACGTTGTGACTGGGGAATATTCATGATTGGTAGTGCCACATCGATAGGAGGCATCAAAATGTTGGGTGACGTATGATAAAGTGCCCCCAGTAATGGAATCAGAGAGAATATTTTGAACCATTTTGGCAGAGCTTTTAAAAGGGTGAGTCCACTTAAAAAGAGGGCAAAAGCGAGGTGTGTGGTTGAAAAATAGGTATCAATGAGGATAAGTTCAAGTTTTAGCCAATTAAAACCAAATGGATCAATAAAGCTCACGCCAAACAGAAGCGGTAGTTGCAGGTAAATGAAATACCCCAATCGTCCAATCAGCCAAAACAAAATGGCATATGTGAGTGCAACGCCTAAAATAACAAAGGGAATCATAAAACTGAGATCATAATAGACAAAACTAAAACTAATCCAGTAAAACCACATAATCCCCATAAAAAGCCCACTCCAAAACCAGACCATGCGATTTTCGCCCAAAAGAAGGTAAAATCCGAGCATTGCTAAGAGTGAATTAAGGGGTTTGAAGGCGATTCCAAAATAACTCAGATAGATAAAAGCCGAAAGTAAGAGTGCTATAACAAAGGCTTTTATTATGTAAATGCGGGTAAAATAGATATCTAAATTTTTTTTCACAAAGGATTTCCATGCAAGGTTCTGCAAGTTTACTCTCTTCTTTACTTCCACTCGTTGTTCTTTTCGCGATTTTTTATTTTCTTGTCATCAGACCACAACAAAAACAGGTAAAAAAACACAAAGAAATGATTGATGCACTTACAAAAGGCGACAAAGTCATTACCAGTGGTGGTTTAATCTGTGAAGTCGTGAAATCTGAAGAAGATTCTATCAAAGTTAAGCTTAATGATGATGGCATTATTGTAAAGGTTTCAAGAGATTATATCGCAAAGAAAATCGATGCCTAGTGGTAAATTCAATTACCGTTTAGTCATCTTTCTCGTTGCAATTATTTTTGGTGTAGGCTTTTCACTGCCTACACTTTTGCAAACCGAAAAAGGGTCTAAAATTGCTTTAGGTCTTGATCTTCAAGGCGGTCTTCATATGGTTTTGGGTGTTCAAACAGAAGAAGCCATCAAATCCAAAGTTAAATCTATTGCTTCGAGTATCAGATTCTTCGCGCAAAGCGGAGATATTATTATTGATGATCTAAAAATTGACGAAGAGATGCTCACGTTTACACTTCTTGACAAAGATGAAGAGAAAAAAATTGATGAGATGCTCAAAACCATCAGTGGTCTGCAAGTCTCAAAAGAATCCCTTCGCTACTCGCTCTCTTTAAATGATAAAGAAAAAGATGTGATTCGTGAATATGCTATCTCTCAAGCAGTTGAGACGATTCGTAATCGTTTGGATCAATTTGGTTTAGCAGAACCCAATGTTGCTAAACAAGGAAACGATAAAATTTTAGTGGAATTGCCGGGTATTAAAACAGCAGATGATGAGCAACGTGCGCGTGAATTGATTGCAAAAGCAGCCCATTTGCAACTCATGGCTGTGGATGAAAAACGTAAAGATCGTACCAACACGATGAGTCCGATTGAAGCAGCACAGTATGGCGATGTTATTTTATCGGATGCAAGAAGTGAGCAAGTTAAACATATCTTAAAAGAGATCCCTGTTCTTGATGGAAGTATGCTTAGCGATGCTAAAGTCGCTTTTAGTGATATGCATCAGCCTGTGATTAATTTTACGCTGAACTCTGAGGGTGCAAAAATCTTTGGAGATTTTACAGCCAGTAATATTGGCAATCGTTTGGCAATTGTTTTAGATGGCAAAGTTTATTCAGACCCTGTTATTCGCGAACGCATTGGTGGCGGTAGTGGACAAATTAGTGGTGGTTTTAGCGTTAAAGAGGCCCATGATGTTGCTATTGCGCTTCGCAGTGGCGCATTACTCGCACCTGTTACGATGCTTGAAAAACGCAGTATTGGACCCTCTTTGGGCGCAGATAGTATTCAGGCGAGTTTAATAGCACTGATCTCAGGCTTTGTTTTGGTTTCTGGCTTTATGCTTTTTTATTACCGTATTGCAGGTGTTGTTGCTAATATCGCTTTGATTGTAAACCTTTTTTTACTGATTGCCATTATGGCTCTTTTTGGAGCAACCTTGACGCTACCTGGTATGGCGGGTATCGTTTTAACCATTGGTATGGCGGTGGATGCAAACGTTATTATTAACGAACGGATTCGTGAACTCTTGCGGCAAGGCATGCCTATGGCACAAGCGATTGAACATGGGTATGAGAATGCAATGAGCGCCATTTTAGACAGTAATATTACCTCTATTATCACCTCCATGCTTCTGTACGTCTATGGCACAGGCCCTATTAAAGGATTTGCGCTAAGTACAGCGATTGGTATCAGTGTTTCGATGCTTACGGCCATTTTGGGTACACATGGTATTTATCAATTTTTTATGCCACGCATCGAGAAAAGTAAAAACCTCTCCTTATGGTTTGGTTTAAAGAGGAGTTTTTAATGGAGTTTTTTCCACAGCATAAAATTTATGATTTTATGAAATTGAGTCGTTTCTTTATTGCAACGACCCTTTCACTTGCGTTTGTATCCATCATTCTTTTCTTTACCCATGGACTTACCTATGGAATTGATTTTTCAGGTGGAACCATTGTTCAATTAAAATATGAGCAAAAAGCGCCTGTTGATAAGATTAGAGAAGATCTTGCGAAAGATAAAATGTTTTCGGGTGCCTTGGTTACAGAATTTGGTTCACCCGAAGAGATTCAAATTCGTTTTGCTTCAACCTCAGGCGATGTCAGTCAGGACGTTGGCGATAAAGTACGCACGTTATTAACAGAAACGGGAAAATTTGATGTACGTAAAGTAGACATTGTAGGTCCAAAAGTGGGTGGAGAGCTTCGCCAAAAAGGTATTATGGCGGCTGTTTTGAGTATGCTGGGTATTATGGTTTATGTCGCCTTTCGTTTCGAATGGACTTTTGCCGTTGCTTCTATTATTACCCTTTTGCACGATGTTGCTATTACTGTGGGAGCTTTGATTCTCTTTAACGTTGAGATGAGTTTAGATGTTTTAGCCGCTATTTTGACCTTGATTGGTTACTCGATTAATGATACGATTATTATTTACGATCGTATTCGTGAAGAGCTGAAAAGTACGAAAGACTTGGATTTGATGCATGTGATTAACACCTCGGTTTCAAAAACACTCTCAAGAACAATTTTAACCGTAATGACTGTTTTCTTTGTTGTCTTTACGCTTTATATTTTTGGTGGAGAGATTATTCACGGATTTAGCTTTACGATGTTACTAGGTCTTATTATTGGTAGTTACAGCTCTATTTTTATCTCTGCACCTTTTTTAAAGGTTCTTGGGTTCAGCGTTGAAGCTTACAAAAATAGAATTGCGATCAGAGAGAAAAATAAGGTCGAAAAAAATAAAATGCGTTCACAGTATGAAAAAGGTACCGTTTAATTTGATGGAGAGAAGATGTTATACAACCCGTTAGAACTTGAAAAAAAGTGGCAGCAGACATGGGATCAAACCAACGCGTTTGAGCCCTCAGCCGATTTGACCAAAGCAAAAAAATATATTTTAAGTATGTTTCCTTATCCGAGTGGTCGTATTCACATGGGGCATGTACGCAACTACACCATTGGCGATGCAATTGCTAGACATCACCGCAAAAATGGGTTTAATGTCCTTCACCCGATCGGTTGGGATAGTTTTGGTATGCCTGCTGAAAATGCAGCGATTAAGCATGGCGTTCATCCTAAAAAATGGACGTATGAAAATATAGATTATATGCGCAAAGAGTTGGCTTCCTTGGGACTCTCTTTTTCCAAAAAAAGAGAGTTTGCTGCGAGTGATGTGCTTTACACGAAGCATGAACAACGTATTTTTATTGAGATGTTTAACAAAGGGTTGGTTTATCAAAAAAGCGCCACACTAAACTGGTGTAATACCTGCCAAACCGTTCTTGCCAATGAGCAAGTGGAAGAGGGATGTTGTTGGCGTTGTGATAACCCAGTAGAGCAGCGTTTGCTTCCTGGTTACTACCTTAAAATTACGCAGTATGCACAAGAATTACTCGATGATTGTGAAAAACTCCGCGCTGGGTGGCCAAGTCAAGTTTTGACGATGCAAGAAAACTGGATTGGGCGCAGTGAAGGGTTAGAGTTTAGTTTTACCCTTAGCGATAACTCTCGTGCTAAGTTAGATCATCAATTTGAAAGCTACAAAGTTTTTACGACTCGTCCTGATACGATTTACGGAGTGAGTTATTCGGCACTTGCGCCTGAGCATCCTATTGTCAAACATTTGATAGCGCATAAGCTTTTAAGTGAAGAGAAAATTGCTCAGATCAAAAAGATGCAAAGTGTGGGAGCGCGCGAGCGAGCACAAGCGGCTAAAGAGGGCGTGAGCTTAGAGATCGATGTGATTCATCCTCTTACCGGTAAAAATGTGCCCGTTTGGGTGGCAAACTTTGTCTTGATCGAATACGGTGGGGGCGCTGTTATGGCGGTTCCTGCACACGATGAGCGCGATTTTGAATTTGCCAAAAAGTATGATTTAGCCATTATTCAAAGCATTGAAACACCATCTCCATTTGATGGTAGTGTTGCCACAACAGAGTACGGTACCTTAGTCAATTCAGGCGAATTTAGTGGTCTGAATTCTAAAAGCGCTCAAAAAGCGATCATTGCACATTTTGAAGCTCAAAAAATCGGTACGAAAGTGATCAATTACAAACTCCGTGATTGGGGCATTAGTCGCCAGCGTTATTGGGGCGCTCCGATTCCGATGATTCACTGTCCCAAATGCGGGCTTGTGCCTGAAAAAATTGAAAATCTTCCTGTGGCATTGCCCGATGATGTTGAGATCAAAGGCGAGGGGAATCCTTTGGATAAACACCCAACCTGGAAGCATACAAAATGTCCATGTTGTGGAGAAGATGCGATTCGCGAAACTGATACGATGGACACGTTCTTTCAATCCAGTTGGTACTTTTTACGCTATACGACCGATCCATCGCTTTGGAATGAGGCTCCATTCGATAAAACAAGTGCAAACTATTGGATGAATGTCGATCAATACATAGGTGGCATTGAGCATGCAATTTTACACCTGCTGTATTCTCGCTTTTTTACCAAAGTGCTCAGAGACCTTGGTTATGTGAACTGCGATGAGCCTTTTGCCAACCTTTTGACCCAAGGCATGGTGCTAAAAGACGGTTCTAAAATGAGCAAAAGTAAAGGCAACACGGTTGATCCTGATGCGATTATCAAAACCTATGGTGCGGATACAGCACGTCTGTTTATCCTGTTTGCAGCGCCTCCTCAAAAAGAGCTTGAGTGGAATGACAGTGCGGTGGAAGGTGCCTTTAGATTTTTAAAACGTTTTGCGCAGAAGAGTGAAAATTGCTTTACATGTAAAGCTATTCCAAGTATTGATCATAGTAAACTTTCCAAAGAATCCAAATACGCCCGTAAAAAAGTGTATGAAGCGCTTAAAAAATCCAATGAGATTTATGAGGGAAGTTATACTTTCAATACGTTAATCGCAGCATGTATGGAAGCGCTCAACGCGCTTGGTGATCAAAACGATCAAGCGGTTTGGAATGAGGGGTATTTTATACTGCTCAATCTTCTAGAGCCGATTGTTCCACATCTGTGTTGGGAAATGAGTGAGACTCTTTTTGGATGCGCAAATTTAGCGCCCATTGCCATTAAAGAAGAAGTTTTTGTAGAAGATAGTATGATACTCGCTGTAACGGTCAATGGTAAAAAGCGCTCCGAAATTGAAGTGGAAACTTCCATCTCAAAAGAAGAGGCTTTACGTCTTGGTAAGCAGAGTGTTGCAAAATGGTTAGAGGGGAGTGAACTTCTCAAAGAGATTTACGTTCCCAATAAATTGATAAACTTGGTGGTAAAGTAATATGAAACAACTTTTTCTTGGACTCTTAATGGTCGCCTTTATCAGCGGATGCGGATACAAACCCTCCTCATATTATGCAAAGCAAGCATTGGGCACTAAAATTTATGCAGAAGTAACCATCTCCAGACAAGATCCAAGAAACAGTGTTCTCATCAAAGATGCTGTGAATGAAGCGATTGTAAGCCGTTTTAGTGGCAAATTGGTTGCCAAAGAACAAGCGGAGAGTGTTTTACATGTAAGCATTCAAAGTATCTCTTTTTCTCCAACGGTTTACGATACCTATGGTTATGTTATCGCGTATAAAACAACTGTTGTTTTAGCGATGGATTACGAAGATGAGAATAAAAAAGTTGAAAAATTAACGGCAACAGGCGAATACGATTTTTCCATTACAGCAAACAGTGTCATCTCTGACACCAGTCGTTTTGACGCAATTCGTTATTCTGCTAGTGACGCTTTAGATGAGTTTGTCTCGAAGATTGCGATTAAAGGACTACGTCATGGCAACAACAATTAATGAGATCATTAGAGATTCCTTAGAGCTTATTAAGGCAGAACATCTTAATTTAACACCCGATAATTATGCCAAAGTTTTTTGTAAAGTGGCAAAGCAAAAAGGTGTGATTGTTGAAGATTGCCAAAAAGTGGATAAATATACCAAAAAACTTGATCCGAATATTGCAACCGATATGAAACGTTTTAACATTAGCAATGTGGATGAACTCCTCGCTTTTTTGGTGGCAAAGCTGAACCGTGCCAATGAAGGCGACTCCCTTAAAATGGTTAGCTCCTTGGCTATTTTAGCCAAACGCGTGCTTCAAGCAATCACCCTTTTGCATGATGCCAAAGCCACAGGATTAGCCAATGCGTCCCTTGAACGTCTTGATTTTCACCAAAATTTGCAGTCGATTGATTTGGTCAAAGAGAAGTGGTTTGATTTTATCTCCAATTACGATGACAGTTATCTGAAAAAACTTGATGCTTTTGGACATGTGAGTAAAGATGACCTTGAAGTGATGGTTCGTGACCTCATTAGAATTCTCAGTAAAGATACGAGTACAGAGCTTTACCGAGCCATTGTCCCTCTCATTATTGCAACCCTTGTGCCTTCGATTGCTTCGGGGATGAATGATGAATTAGCCGCTATCAGTCAAGAATTACGAACTTCTCCAGATGCTTTAGGAACACCTGCGCTTCAAAAAGAGATTCGAGAGCTTATTGGAAAGCGCGTTGAATTGGATAAAACAGAGGTTCAAAAGAAGATTTCCGCTCTGGATAAAATCCTTGATGAGATCAATAAAAAGCTCCTTGAGCTGATTCAAAGCAGCAATCTCAGTCATGAACAGGTCAAAGTAATTAAAGCCGATCTGCAAAATATCAATTTTTCACAAGATAGTTTTGAAAACGTCCATGTTAAGTTACTCAATATTGCCTCTTCCTTGGAAAATGAAACCAAATCTTTAAGTGAACGAATGGTGACGAATCAAGAGACCATTACCAAACTTCAAAATCGTGTCACAAAACTGGAATCGGCTCTCTTGGTTGCAAAACAAGAGGTCAAAGAAGATTATCTCACCCATGTAGCCACTAAGCGAGCTCTCGCGAATGAGATGAGTCGGGTTGAAGATGCCTATATGCGCTATAAAATCGACTATACGCTCTGTTTTATTGACATCGATCACTTTAAAGTCGTTAACGATACCTACGGGCATGAAGCAGGCGATGTGATTCTCTCCACGGTGGGAAAAATTTTACGCAAATACATTCGTCAAGTCGATTTTGTCGGTCGTTACGGTGGTGAAGAGTTTTTGGTGATTTTACCCAGTACGGAACTACCACAAGCGGTTCATTTTGCCGATAAAATTCGCGCCATTGTGGAGCAGTTTAAATTTCTCTACAAAAATGAGCGTATCGATGTCACTGTGAGTTGCGGTGTCTCGCAACGCTCACAGCAAAAATCCAAAGATGATACGCTCAGTGCTGCGGATGCCTTTTTGTATAAAGCCAAAGAGGCAGGACGCAATCAAGTGATGCCTGTGCTGTAATGAATTTACACGCTTTTTTAGAGACCAAACCGCTTTTTTACGATGAGATTGACTATGCGCGTATGCCAAAAACGTATGAAAGTATCGCTTCTCATTTCACACTTCCTAAAATAATTCATCTGGTTGGAACCAATGGGAAGGGAACAACGGGGCGTTTTTTAGCCTATATGCTAAAAGCAAATGGTTTACATGTAGGACATTATACCTCTCCGCATATTCTTCATTTTAACGAACGCATTTGGATGGATGGAAGCGATGTGGATGATGCCCATCTTGAAAAAGCGCATCAAACACTGCTCTCTTGGCTTGATCCTGATGTAGCGCAAGCACTCTCGTACTTTGAGTACACCACACTATTAGCCATGGTTATTTTTTCTCAAAAATGTGATTTTGTTGTCTTGGAAGCAGGATTGGGGGGTGAGTTTGATGCGACCAATGTCTTTCCAAAATGCCTCTCTATCATCACCCCGATTGGACTCGATCACCAAGCATTTTTAGGTGAAACGATTGAAGCGATCGCTCAGACAAAGATCAACAGTGCCACGGGCATCATCGTCTTAGCGAAGCAGTATGCTATGAGCGTTTACCCTATTGCACTCGCAAAATCATGCGCACTTCAAACGCCTCTTTACGAGGTTGAAACTTTTTTTGATGAAGCAAAATCTGAGACATTAGCGCGCTATGGTGCAACACATCATTTGCCACGCTATTTAGAGGAAAATTTTAAAACAGCCCTTTGCGCGTTAACCGTTCTTGGGTATGATTGTGATCTTGAAACGTTTTTGCCAACCCTTTTGCATGGACGATGCCAAAGAATTTTGCCCAATGTGATCATGGATGTCGGGCACAACGTGATGGCGGCAAAAGCGCTGGTGGAGAGTTTAGGCGGAAAAAAGGTTTTTTTGGTCTATAATAGTTATAAAGATAAAGATTTTAAAGCCATTTTAGAGGTTTTAAAACCCATTATAAAAGCCATCTTAGTGATTGAGATTGAAAGTCCAAGGGCTGCAGATCAAGCGGATTTGTATGAAGCTGCCAAAACATTAGCGCTTCCTATCTCATCTTTTGAGGCAATACAGAGCGATAAAGAGTATTTGGTGTTCGGCTCTTTTTCGGTTGTGGAAGCATTTTTAAAGGGTTTATGTGAAAAATAAATTTACCGTCACGATCTCCGATGTGCATGGTTCACGACATTTTTTATTGCATCAGTTGATTAAAAAGTTTTTGCTCTATTTTACGCTGTTTGTCGCGTTGTCTATTTTGATTGGAAGCTTTGTTATCTTGTTTTTGATGAAAGAGGTTTCGACATTGGAAGCCAAAAAAGAGAGTGCCGTCAATGAGCGCAATATCCTTTTGGAACAAAATGAAGAGCTTCAAGCCAAGATTTCTGAAAAAGCACAAGAGTACGAAAATATTCGCGATAAAATTAGTACGATGGAAGAGATGATCGGTCTTCGTGTGAATGAAGAGGAAAATATCGATAGTCGTATCGAAGAGATCGACCTTACGATCATTCAGCAAAAAACATTTTTCGATAATATTCCCAGTGGCGATGTGATGGCATATAGTGAGATCTCTTCCCCGTTTGGTTGGCGTGAAAATCCTATTTTAAAACGACGTATTTTTCATTCGGGGTTGGATTTAAGAGCGCCTGTTGGAACACCGATTTTGGCTCCTGCGGATGGTGTGGTCAAATTTACAGAGTATAACCAAAACAGTGGATATGGGAATGTGATTTCACTCAGCCATAATTATGGAT
>DBTO01000055.1 GCA_002307095.1 Sulfurospirillum sp. UBA1314 | reverse complement strand
TCGTTCATGAAGCTAGAGTCTCTTATAGGGTGAAAGATTCCCAAAGGTAGAGTTGCTTGAGTCGATTGTTATGAGACTACTTTGTGAGAATTCTAAAAAGTAGTGATGGTGTAATTTTAGTCAAAGTGGCAAGATTTGTCAAGGTGGGCTAAAGAGAAAAAAGATAAAATGGCGCTCATAAATTGTAAGCTCAAAAGAAGTAAAGAATGAATGATTTAGTGCATTTGGCGATTATTATGGATGGCAATGGTAGATGGGCACAGCGCCAAGGCAAAGAGCGCTCTTTTGGGCATAAAGAAGGTGCTAAAAAGGTACGTGAGATCACGAAGTATGCTGCAAAAATGGGTATCAAATATCTAACACTCTATGCCTTTAGCACCGAAAACTGGGATCGTCCCAAAGCGGAAGTCACGGTTTTGATGAAACTGCTCTCCAAATATTTGCACAGTGAAATTGCTACCTTGTTAGAAAACAACATTCGTTTTGACGTCATTGGCGATATGAGCAAATTTTCTACGTCACTTCAAAAAGAGATCGCGTATGCCAAAGCGATGACGGAACACTGTACAGGGCTAAGACAAGTCCTTGCGATCAATTATGGGGCGCACGATGAGATCCTTCGCGCGATCAATAAATGCTTACATGTAAAGGGTGAAGTCACCAAAGAGATCTTAGAATCCAACCTCGATACCGCAGGCATTCCTGACGTTGATCTGCTCCTCAGAACAGGGGGTGACTACCGCCTTTCAAACTTCTTGCTTTGGCAGTCTGCGTATGCGGAACTTTTCTTTACCAAAACGCTTTGGCCAGAATTTTCTATGGGAGAACTCGAAGCCATCATCTCCGAGTACACATCTACGGAAAGACGTTACGGCAAAATTTAATTTACGAATCACTATTAATGTAAAAAACAAAAACGTGACACTTTAATTTTTGGTATAATAAGAAAGAATTACAAATATCATTAAACAGAATAGTGCTATACTGATCTTAGAAGTTTTGATAATTCGTTAAAATACAGTGAGTTATCATGAAAAAGATTATTTTAAGCCTTTTATTGTGTTTATGTCAATTTTTAAGTGCAGAAGAAGCCCTTCGCCTCGGAATTTTAGCGTTTCGCCCTAAAGAGCAAGCGTTGATTCAGTGGCAACCTTTTGCAACATACCTTCAAGATGCTATCAAAAAACCTATTGCCCTTCACATCTACAATTACCCCGAATTTACACAAGCCGTTGCCAATCATGAAGTCGACATCATCTTAACCAATCCGGGGCATTACATCGTTCTCAAAAACAGGCATAAACTTTCCGCTCCGCTTGTGACACAAATTACCCAAAAAAACGACACGATTCTCACCCAATTTGCTGGGGTTATTTTCACGCGCCACGACTCACCGCTTTCAAAGCTAAACGATCTTCAAAACACAAAAATTGCTGTGACCGACACAGACTCTTTAGGTGGGTATCAGATGCAAGCGTATGAGCTGGCACTGAAGGGCATTATGCCCAAGCAGACGCATTTGGTAATAACAGGTATGCCTCATGACACGGTGATCGAAGCGGTTCTCACGCGTAAAGCAGACGCAGGATTTGTGCGTACCAACGTTATAGAAGATATGGTTCATGAAGGCAAATTAGCGTTGTCCGATCTTAAAATCATTCATGAGCAAAGCGATTCAAATTTCCCTTACATTCGCTCCACCAGACTCTATCCTGAATGGCCTTTGGTCGTTGTGACAGGTTTTGATGAGCATATCGCGCGGGCTTTAACGGTAGCACTTTTAGCGCTTTCTCCTGAGAGTGAAGCGGCTAGGAGTGCGCAGATTTATGGCTTTACCGTTCCCTCTGATTATAAAGGGGTTGAAGATGCTCTGCGAACCCTTCGTGTACCACCGTTTGAAGGGGCTCCCAAATTTACCTTAGCCGATTTTTGGGCGCGTTATGCGAATCATATTGCCCTAATGCTTTCTGCTTTTCTTCTGTTTTTAATGAGTGTTGGTTTTCAGTTATACCGTCAAAACAGGCGTATTCGCCACAATGAAAAACACCTGCTGTTGGTGCAAGACAATCTGCAAAGCACTCTCGATGCCATTCCCGATGCGCTGTTTGAAATGAGCCTTGATGGAATTTATTTTCGTGTGGGACGAGCACATGCCAGTGTGAGTGCCTCTTTATCGCAAGCGATGATGGGTAAAAATGTTTATGAGATTTACCCAAAGGATGTTGCAGACGTTTTTATCCAAGCACTGCGCGAAGCGGATCAAGAAGGGCATGCCTTTGGGTATCAATTTTCCATCGAAGAAAACGCTAAAACGCTCTGGTTTGAACTCTCCGTTTCAAAGAAAAAAGAGTCTCATACGGTAGCGCATTTCATTGTTTTATCGCATGAAATCACCCACCGTAAAGAGGCAGAAGCCAAACTCAAACTCGCAGCCAGTGTCTTTACTTATGCGAGAGAAGGCATTATGATCACCAACGCTTCGGGGCAGATTGTTGAGGTGAATGATACGTTTACCTGTATTACGGGCTATTCCCATGAAGAGGTGGTGGGGCAAAATCCGCGACTGCTCAAATCGGGAAGGCAAAGCGAGTCTTTTTACAAGCAAATGTGGCAATCCCTGCTTGAAAAAGGGCACTGGTACGGCGAAATCTCCAACCGCCGTAAGTCAGGTGAAGTCTATGTGCAGATGACAAGCATCAGCGCTATCTACGATGAACATGAGGTCGTTCAGTCGTATGTTGCACTTTTTACGGACATCACGACGATGAAAGAGCATGAAAAGCAGTTGGAGTATGTGGCGCATTATGACGCGTTGACCTCGTTACCGAACCGTGTCTTATTTGCCGATCGTCTCAGACAAGCGATGGCGCAAACGGAGCGAAGGAAAAAAGAGCTCGCCGTGGTTTATTTGGACTTGGATGGCTTTAAAGTTATCAATGACCAATATGGGCACCACGTCGGCGACGAGCTTTTGATTATCATCGCTGAGCGTATGCAAGAGGCATTGCGCCAAGGCGATACCATCTCAAGATTGGGTGGCGATGAGTTCGTGGCTGTTTTGACCGATCTTTCCAATCACGACGAGTGCAAGCCCATCTTAGATCGTCTCCTTAAAGCAACGTCTGATCCTATCGTGATCAATGAAAATATCATCCAAGTCTCCAGTAGCATTGGCGTGACGCTTTACCCCAAAGACGGTGTCGATGCCGATCAGCTTTTAAGGCATGCCGATCTTGCGATGTATCAGTCAAAACAATCGGGAAAAAACCGTTACCGCTTTTTTGACATCGAGTCTGATCGTGCGATGAAAAAACAAAACGAGAGTCTTGAGAGCATTTTATCGGCGATTATGAATGATGAATTTTTGCTTTATTATCAGCCTAAAGTCAACCTTGAAACACGCGAACTTGTGAGTGTTGAAGCGCTCATACGGTGGCAACACCCCGAAAAAGGTTTCTTGCTTCCGCATGTATTTTTGCCGATTGTGGAAGATCATGTTTTGAGCATTAAGCTTGGCGAATGGGTTATAGAGCGAGCGTTTAAACAGATGAGCGCTTGGATAAAAGAGGGGCTTAGTATCTCGGTCAGCATCAACGTTGGGGCGCGTCAACTGCAAGATCCGAGCTTTACAGAGTACCTGCAAGCGATGTTGCTTCGCTATCCGGATGTACCTGCACACCGTGTTGAGTTGGAAATCTTAGAGACGAGTGCACTCGAAGATATGGTGCATGTTTCGCAAATCATGCACGCGTGTAAAACCCTCGGTGTGCGCTTTGCTCTGGATGATTTTGGGACGGGGTATTCATCGCTGAGTTATTTGCGAAAATTGCCGATTGATATTTTGAAAATCGACCAAAGTTTTATCTGTAATTTGTTGCATGACAACGACGATCTCGCCATTGTCGAGGCGATTGTGGGATTGAGCAAAGCGTTTGATCTAAGTGTTATCGCTGAGGGTGTTGAGACGCAAGAACACGCGGAACTTCTCTTAAAACACGGCTGTACGTTTGCGCAAGGCTATGGTATCGCACGTCCGATGCACCCCGATGCGATCATCGCTTGGAAAGATTCGAGTCTTTACATGTAAAAGTCTTGATTGAGATCAATCAATGACATAATTTTATCCTCTTGCTAAGATGCTGGAAATTTTAAAAAGAGGATAGAAAATGTCTTTAAACATGTTATGTGATCAATGCTCTATGAGTGCCATCAACGGCTGTGGTTCTAAAGGTCAAGAGGTAGGAACTTGTGGCAAAGATGCCAACTTGGCGAAACTTCAAGACATCATGATTTACGGTCTTAAAGGTCTTAGTGCGTACAGAACGCACGCCAATGAATTTGGTGCTAACACGAAAGAAGTCGATGACGTCATCGCTCAAACACTTTACTTTACACTGACTAACGTGAATTTCAACTTCGACGACCACATCGCTCAACTGATGAAAATCGGCTCTGCAGGTGTTAAAATGATGGACATCCTAAGCGAAGCGCACACCTCTCACCTTGGCGTTCCAAGCCCTGTTAAAATCAGTCAAAACAAAGCAGAAGGTAAAGCGATCTTAGTCAGCGGTCACAATCTTGACATGTTCTTAGAGCTTTTACGCCAAACAGAAGGCAAAGGCATCAATGTTTATACACACTCCGAAATGCTTCCCGCCCATGCGTATCCTGAGCTTAAAAAATACCCTCACCTTAAAGGTAACATCGGTAAATCGTGGTTTGACCAAACCAAACTCTTCGAGCAATGGGGCGGAACCATCATCGTTAACACCAACTGTATCGTGCCTCCAAAATCAAACGCAACGTATATTGATAGACTTTACACGTATGACATCGTAGGCATCAAAGAGGGCAAAAAAATCCACAATAACGACTTTAGCGAAGTGATCGCTCAGACATTAGCACTTCCAGACGTAACAGGATTTGACAGTGAAGAAACACTCGTAACGGGTCACCACTATAAAACCATCCTTGGTCTTGCTCCACAAATCTTAGAAGCGGTACAAGCAGGCAAAATTAGCCAGTTCTTCGTCATCGCAGGGTGTGATGCTCCTGGCTCAGGCGGCGAATACTACCGAAAAATGGCAGAGAGTCTTCCAAATGACTGTGTGATCCTCACTTCAAGTTGTGGTAAATTTAGATTTAACGACATCGATTTTGGTACGGTTGCTGACACGGGCATTCCTCGCTACCTAGACCTTGGACAATGTAATGACAGCAACGGCGCTGTTCACATCGCTCTAGCCCTTGCAGGCGCTCTTGGCGTAACCGTCCATGATCTTCCAGTTTCGATCGTTCTTAGCTGGATGGAGCAAAAAGCGGTTCTGATTCTTCTAGGACTCTTTAGCCTTGGCATCAAAAATATCTACCTTGGACCAAAACCACCACAATTTGTAAACGATGACATCTTCGCTTTCTTGCAAGAGAACTTTAACTTGCACTTGACCGATGATGCGGCATCTGACGTGGAAAAACTCCTGCTAAAAAAACCTGCGTAAACCTTTACATGTAAAACAAGGAAGCTTCAAAAGAGGCTTCCTTCGTGCCTAATGTATGCTCAATATTAAACGCATAGGTTAGATTTAAGATCCGCATCAAAAGAGCCTTTTTTGAGTGTATACTTTTACTATTACTCAAAAAGGAGTCGCTATGTTCAAACTCTTCATCACTTTCATGTGCAGCTTCATTTTTCTAGGTTGCGCAAAACACTATGCACCTCTTCCAACGGTTGAAAAAGTTGAGTTAAACCGATACCTTGGCACATGGTATGAGATAGCACGGTTTGACCACTCGTTTGAAAAAGGCTGTACCAATGTGTCGGCAACCTACACGCTCAATGACGATGGAAGCATCAACGTCCTCAACCAATGCACCAAAGAAGATGGAACCCACAAAGAAGCCCAAGGCATCGCCTACGCAGAAGACGCGACACTTGCAAAATTGAAAGTGAGTTTCTTTCGACCTTTTTACGGAAACTACTGGGTGCTGATGTTAGATGAAGACTACACTTACGCACTTATAGGCGAACCCAGCCGCGAATACTTATGGATACTTTCCCGCTCAAAAAGCATCGATGAAGCAACAAAACGTAAGATTTTAAATAAAGTGCAAGAGTGTAATTATGATACGAGCAAGCTTTTGTGGGTGAAACAGGAGTGAAGATAGTGCTATGATTTGCATTCATAGAAGGTTTACATGTAAAGAGGCTTTTAGTGTCCGTCAATAAAATCTCTTTTTTTTGCATCCTTAAGATAGCTTTTGAATATATCGCACTTTTTTTCTATTTCATGTAAGTGAGGGAGTAGTTCAATATCAGAGCCAATAATTTCTTTTAGAGATTCATAAAAAGCTAATCTATTTAACCACCTGACTGCTAGACTACCACTAAATATAAAATGGCTTGGTTCCAGTATAAGTTTTTTAAAATCGTCTATTGATTTATTAACTTCTAAAAAGCTTTTGAAAAGTTCTCTTTTAGCGCTTTCCTCTAAATCACAAATGAGTTCTTCAAAAATAAATTCAATTTCATCAAAAGTTTTGATTTTAATGTAGTTTTTCAAAAATTCAATTTGCCTTTTTACGAGATTTGCCTCTTGCCCAATGCGTGTTTGCTTTTGAAGATAAAATCTTATTAAAAATGATTGAATATGGTAATGTTTGAATTTTTTTCTATTTTCATATATACAATTCATCAGACTAGACATAATTTCATGATAATTATCTCTATCCCAAAGAATTGAATAAAGCCTTTTCCCATCATTTTTATCTAGTTTATCATTGCTATCAAATAAATGTTGAATATATTTGACCAAAAAGAGTGGGTCTAAATCTAATATACCGTTTAATAATTTAGCATCAAAGTCAAAATGGGAATTTAAGGCGTCTGTTTGCACATAAAGCCATTCTAAGAGGGCTACTTCTGTTTTGAAAATATCACAAATATAGTGAATGTTTTTAGATGAAGTGTCAAGCATTTTCGACATTAGAAATGTTGAATCTTGCGTAAATAGATTGCGTTGCTTTATCATCTTAACAATAGAAATAATAAGTGAATTATCGTAATTTTGATATTTTTCCAAAAAATCTAAAGAATATGCAATTCGACAAGCTTTGGCAGTTTGATAATAGTTTAACAACATTGAAATATCTTCTTTTGTTATATCATCTTCTTTTAAATAAGCGAAATAATTAAACCACAAATCATCAATGTTTTCAATAGAAAGAGTTGTCAAAAATTGAATGGTTTTTTCTTTACCATTTTTTTCGTAGTAAAATTTTATAGTTGGATAGCAATAGATACCAATATTATCAAGGTTGTCGTAATACAATCTTATAACATCTTCAAATAAAGCCTTATCCTTTTTATAGAGGGTTTCGAAGATGTGGAAAAAATTTTCATGAAACTGCCAGCGATCTGCTGTATATTTTATAATCTCAGCGAGTGCCTCAAAAAGTTTTTTATAGTCTTGAAGAGACAAATTTTCAATATAGTGATCTATATTTGCGGCTGAAATATCGCTTAACTCTTTAAAGTTCATATCTTGATATTCACGACGTAATTCAAGCCTTGTTAACGAGAACACTCTATAAACTTCTAAATATTTGTGCTCAAACTTTAACGATAATTTTTGGTCAATTTTTAGCTCATTTTTCTCAAAAAAATCTATAAAATCATGAACAATTTTACAATCAAGATAGATTTCTGGATTTAATTTCTCCCAAAAGAATTGTTCAAAAATTTCTCGATCCCAAGATGCAAAATTACTAGGTTCATAATGGTGATGATCTAATAAATAATCAAGTAGTAATGTTTTAATGTATGTCTCTTGACTTTCATACATGGAAAAGATTGATTTCCAGATCGTTCGTCTAAAATTTTGAAGGTCTCCCTCTTGTACGGTTTTAAATGCAGACCATCCAATCACTTCATAAGAGTTATGAGCGCGAGTATGGATAAAGTCTTTAGCAACTTCATAAAAAAGAGGAATGAATATTTCTGAAGTTTCTATATTTTTTAATAATTTATCGATTAATGTCTTTTGAATAATAAAGTCTTGTTCATAAGCGTTGTCATTTAGCCCAAAAGCTTCTAAAAGAACAGCTAAAAACTCTTTTGCCTGAGAAGGCTTTTTTGAAAAGTATAATAGTACTAAATCAATGGCTAGTGAATAGTATTGTTCACTTCCAGAAAATTTTTTTAAAATATTCAAAGAATGATAAGCTTCATAGTACCGTACACTATCTTTCTCAAAATCTACCGTACATGTACTCATATCGTCTGATTCTAATTCTTCAATCTGATTTTTTACGAACATCAATATTTCGACAGGCTTTAAGAAATAAAAATGTGATGCTAAAGCAGAAAGAAACTCTTTATCGTTGCTTTTAAATTTATCTTGCCACAGTTTATCTACGGATGGATGTAGTGTTTGAAGAATAAGTTCTTTGTTAAATTTATCGAAAATAGGAATAATAACATCGTTAATTCTGCCATGATTTGTTTCAAGAAAGTTTTCTAAAAAAAGTTTGATAGGTAATAATTTTCTTTTGAAAACGGCTTCATAAAATAAATAGGTTGATAAAATCTGATCTGAGACTTTGGCAACTTCATCCTCATAAATATCAACAATTTCATATTTATGAAGAATTGATATACAACTCCAAAAATCTTCCATAGAAAGACCAAATATATGTGTTATTTGACTAACCTGAGTTTCGTCTTTTTTGTCAATATACCAATAAAAAGCAATGATAGCCGTAACTTGTAAAAGAGTGTGATTTTCTTCTTGAAAGATATCTTCTTGAATGGATGAAAAATACTGTTCATAGATGCTAGAGACATCTCTAATAGTTTCTATATTATCCGTTTCATTGATAACTTTGCCCATCATTGCTGCAAGTCTGGGGTTTCCTTCTGAAACTTTTGCAATTTGCTCTAAATATCGATTGTTCTCAATGTTAAATTCGCTTTTCATAAAAATTTCTATTTCTCTATTTTGAAAGCAAGGAATGTAAATATCAAGTGTGGAAAAATTAGTATATTTTTTGAATGTATCGGCAATTTTATCTTTGGCATAACTTCGCAGTGTGAGCACTAATTTAATTTGATTACTTGCTATTTTTTGAGGGAAAAGCTCAATAATGTATTGGAGAACATAACTAATTCGATTGACATCGTCTATGAAAATCAAATAATTTTCTTCGCCTGAAAAATAGGTTTTAAGATCATCTAATATGTCTACACTATGAGGGGAGATGCAATAAAGTTTATAATGATTGAGTGTTGCATATTCTTTGCAACATTCAATGGCAAGTCTTGTTTTTCCAACACCTGGAGCACCACTGATAGAGAGAATTTGATGTGTGGTTAAAGAGATTAATATCTGCTCTTTCTCTTGGGCTCGAAAATAAAAAGATGTTCCTATGGGTATGGAAAATTTACTATCATAGGCTTGAATAAAATCATCCAAATCTAAAATTTGGTTACGATCAATCGTTACATGTAAATATTCTTCTGCCAATGAAGGATAGTGGTTGATAAGCTCATTTGATAAAACTGACAATGTTAGTAGCTCACATGCAATATGTTCATTTGAGCATCTGTTTTGTAATGTTTCTATATCTTTGATACTAAGTTTACTATTGCATGCAAGAATTATTTCTTCTATTTTTGCTTTTGGAATTTTCGTTTTTGTTTCATCGAAACATTTTTTCAAATCATCAAGAAATTTTTTAATGATATCTCTTTTTTGAGTTGTATATTCTACAAAGATATACTTGCCATCTATTGGTATAAGCGTATCAGGTGTTCCCGTTGTTGGCTTGTCTTCACCTTCTTTTGTACCGATAGAATGAATTAAGTAATTGTATTTTTTATTTAGATATTGATCGACTAGTTTATGAAATGCCGTAGCGTCTAGCGCACTTAACGCCTGCTCTATTAAATTTTTTTTAGACATTTATTTCTCTTCGCTTTTAGAAAAAACAATGATTTTCCCACTACGTTCTAATATTTTTGCACCCTCTGATGTTTGAATATAAATTTGATTAGGCGATAGTAAGGTCAAATTGCCATCAATAATGATAGTGTTATCAGATTCTTTTTGAATAGTTACTTTTACATCACCACCAACGTTAAATGTATTAAGTCCTATTTTAATAATTTCTGAGGTGATTTTTGGTGCATACAGACAACTTGCTAATGAAAATATAATAAGCACTAATAGTCCTAAAAATTTAAAAATACCTTTCCAAAAGAAAAGGCTAGTTAAATATATACAAATAACAATACCCAAAGAGAAAATATAATTATAGGCGTCAGGGAATTTTTGATAATTATCTGTTGTAACTAATGTGTATATAAATACAATATTCATTAGGAAGAAAATAATAAAGTTGATAAAAGACTCTTTTTTACATAATTGTCTATATCTAAAAATAGGCTCTTTTCTCATATTAAGAAAATTTTCTATCACTTTATATAAGGGAATTAGCGCTCCAACAAAACCAAATGAAAAAATTATCATAAAAAAAGCAGTTACGATGAAAAATACATTTAAGCCAAAAAGTCCATTGACAAAAAAATCATATGAAAAAAAGTGATTTTCCTTCATATAAACTAGAAAATAGATAATTGGAATATTGGTGAAAAAAATTGGTCCTATGATCCAAGAAATGATTTGAAAGATAAAATCTTTAGATGCTACCCACGAGATAACGGTATCTCTTATTTTTTCCATATTTTTCTCTTTAAAAATTACAAAATAAATGTTCTGTGTTATTGTACCTTTTTATAAAATACAAACCTTTACATGTAAAAATATTCAAGCCTGAAAAAAGCGAAAAAAGGATCAGAGCTTAACTTTTAAAGTAGTTTCCTTTTTCAAAACTCACTTTTTATAAGAATTTTCTCTTGATTTGACGCTTAATACTAAAATGATTAGTGTGTCATTTTCTTTTTTATAGATAACCCTATAACTTCGGAGTTTGAGTCTGTAAATGTCTTCATTGAAACCTTGTAGTTTTTTGATTTTGCCTGTTTTTAGGAGTTCTTGTTCGTAGGCATGAGAAAAGTTTTCACAAAAAGCGTAGAGTGAGTTTTTGATGTAGAGTCTATCACCAGTGCCTATCGTGTTAAAATCTTTTTTGACACTTTTCTCAAATTCCAAAGTGTACATTTAAACACCAAGCTCTTTGAAAAACTCGTCGGCGCTGAGCCTGCCTTCGCTTTCTTGAACTCTTTTTTTTGCCAGTTGCAAATCTTGATAATCCATGTACATCTCAAGTGCTTCTAAAATAATGGCGCTTTTTTTCTTACCGAGTTCCTGTGACATCGTTTCCAGATCTTCAAGGATGAGATGGGGCAACGTAAATGTTGTGGGTTTGACAGTTTTATACATTTTCGACCTCATTTTATTTTTTATATGCGTTATTATATTGCTTATTGTATGTATTGTCAATCAAGATGAACAAGAAAATTCAGGGCTAAACTTTTAACTTTTCCTCTATCAACATCTTTACATGTAACGCTAGATGGTGTTCTTGGGTGTTAGGTCTAGGGTGACGGACTGATAGACATTTCTTCGAAATTCCAGTGGCGACATGCCTGCCCTATGTCTGAAAAAACGGCTGAAATACGAGCTGTCCTCAAAGCCCAAGGTGTAGGCGATTTCGTTGGCGTGCATTTTTGTGTAGATCAAAAGACGTTTCGCTTCGATCATCGTTTTGGAGTGAATGTACTCTGCCGCGCCCAGCCCTGTGTACTCTTTGACGGAACGGTTGAGTGCTTTGAGTGGTATTTTAAGTCTTTTGGCATAGGTTTTGACCATATTGGTTTTGTAGTGGTCTTCTTCTAAAAGCTTGTTGAAAGCGCTAAAAAGTGAGACGTGCGTCGTTTCGGTAACGGCGTTGGGCAAGAGGCGCTGGATGTGGATGAGTAGGATGTTGAGCATGTTATTGAGCATGCAGTGTTGGAGTGTTCTTGTGTTCAGGTACTCCTCTTGTAACGCTTCAAACAGCCTACACAAAAGGCTAAATGCATCTTTTTGAACGAAGATATACTCTAAGTTGAAAATGGAAAGGTTTTCAAAAAAGCCTTTGTCTGAAAATGTTGAAAGATCAAAACGCAACACAAAGCGATGGTACTCTGTCCCCTCGATCACTGGCCAGTGGATTCGCGTGGGCGATAACAGAAACAAAGCCCCCTCGTGCAAAGGGTAATCTTTAAAGTCAATTTTCATCGATCCCGTTCCTTTGATGATAAAAACGATCTCGTAAAAAGGGTGGCGATGGAGTACGGGCAAGAGAGAAGAAACCTCCGGTCGATAGTGCTCCTCTTTGATGAAAAAGTTGAGGTTTTCATGGGGTTTTAAAGCGTCCATCTTTGAGATGATTTCGATCTTTTGCGTTTGCATGCTCTCTCCAAAGAGGATTTCTAGTCTTATACGAGATTATAAGACTAGATTCATTAAGGTATCATTCTTTTGTTTGGGTATTTGCTTTCAGCTTATGATCCAAGCTGTATTTTCCCGCTCCCAAAAAGACCAGTGCCGCACCAGCAAAAAGGTGTAAAAGAGGTAGTTCAATGCGCAATCCACCTGTTTTAGGTTCAAGAACAAAAAGCTCCGTACGGTACGCCAAGAAAATAGCAAAAATCATCGTTCCCACATAGTAAATAGAGGCTAGACGGGTGTATAACCCAACGATGAGCAGTGCTGGTACCAAAAGTTGCCCAAGGTAAACGCCATAAGCTAAAAACTCAGGTAAATGCACAGCCGTTAACAGCTCATTGATATGTCCAAGTCCCTCGTTCCATTTACGAATACCATGAAAAAGCATCAACACACTGATCGAAATGCGGATGATCAGTCTTCCTATATCGCAATCCAAACGTGAAGCAATGTAGTGCTCCAAAACAGAAATTTTTCCCATGTAAGGCTCCTCTATGACGAAATATACAGTGAAATTTTATCCGTTTGAAGTATGCATAGATAGAGATTTTTTAGACCAAAGATAGGACATATGCGGCAAATTTTCTCAAAAAAGCCAAAAAATTGACACCTTTTTGGCTTTTTTGCAATGAATTAAAAACTAGAAGTTAGTGTTCCTCTAAAGATGGTTTTGAAACTTTGGACGTTACATGTAAAGATACTAGTGCGCAAAATCCTTCAGCAATTCGATGATCTTTTGAGCCGCTTTTTCAGAACCATACAAGGAAGCATCCAGCGTAACATGGTAATTGGTTGCATCTTTCCAGTCGTGTTTGGTGTAGTGAAGGCAGTAATTGGCGCGATTTTTATCGGACATCTCTAAGTCTTTGTCGCTGCACGGTGGTGTGGCTTTGTATTTTTCATTGACTTTTGTTTTACGGTATTCCATGTTTGCGTGAATGAAAACATTGAAACAATTGGGGTCATCTTTCAAGATAAAATTGGCACAACGCCCGACAATGACGCATGCACCTTTGGCGCAAATGTTGCGAATAATCTTGCTTTGCACCATAAATAAAACATCAGCAGGTGGGAGTTGGTTGTCCACGTAGGCGTAGTTTTGCTCGTAGAGTTCATAGAGTAATTCATTGGCTAAGTGCTGTTCGTTGGCTTGAATGTATTCAGCCGTGTAGCCCGTCTCTTCAGCGGTGAGTTTGATAAGCTCTTTATCGTAAAAAGGAATACCCAGTTTTTTGGCGATCATCTCTCCTATCTCGTGTCCGCCACTGCCGTACTCTCTTGAAATGGTAATGACCAAAGAGTTGAGCGCTGCTTCTTGCGTGCTTTGTATTTGAGGCGCGGTGTGTGTTCCCAGCCATTGTTCGACAAACACCAATTTGGTACTGTAAAATTTAATCAACGCTACAACGAGTAACG
>DBTO01000120.1:8095-12857 GCA_002307095.1 Sulfurospirillum sp. UBA1314 | reverse complement strand
TTAAAAAGAACTTCACGGAACTTGGCTACCAAGCTCGAAGTTTTGCCCGAATGTTGGCGACATGTAAAGTGGTCGAAGTGGACAGCGGCGAGCCTTATCGCGTTGTCAAGATGCGCTATGAAGAAGACATTTCCATCCATCTTTTCTCTAAAACGATCTATACTTCAGACATAGACTCACAATTTATCAACGAATCGAACGATAAACGCATCCTCGAAGTCGCTTCAGGTGCGCAAGAATACTACCCTGATTACAAAGTTATTTTTCTCTCTTTAGATGTTTATGCGCGTATGTTTGGACTTTTCTACAATGTCACCGTCGAGTCTTTGCGTGAAGATCGTAGCGACGTTCCTGAGTTTGAGTTTGTCAAACAGCTTCCTGTCGATTCGGCTCTGTTTAACACACTTGATAAAAAGCTGATCAGCGAGTACGACCCAGAGTACAAAAGCGGAAACTACTGCTACGAATTTATGAGTTCGGATGGCAATTCAGATCATGCGATTATCTCTCCGGGCGGCATCATTCATATGCTCAACGAAGAGCTCGATTTTAGAGGTTTAGAGATCAAGCCGATCAATCTTAAACAAAAATTCTTTATGAAAGCGCTGCTCTCCAACATGTACGACATTCACGTCATCGATGCGCGCGCAGGTAGTGGTAAAACTTTGATGGCGTTTGTCGCCGCGATGCGTTTAGTGACTAAAGGCAGTTACGAGAAGATCGTCTATGTGCGAAACTCCATCGAAAGCGTCGACAAAGGGGCTGATGTCGGTTACCTCTCAGGCAATGATGAGAAGTTTAGAATCTACAATATGGCGCTGTATGATACGCTTGAATTTATCGCCAAAAAGCGCATCAAAAAACGTGACAACTCGCAAGAACCTCAAGTCGCAATCGAGAAAAAAGTGCAAGAGCTCATCACCAAATACAACATCGAAAAGCTCTGGCCGGGTGAGGCACGTGGTCGAACACTGAGCAATGCCATCGTTATTTTAGATGAGTGGCAAAACAGCTCGAATAACACGACTCAGCTCATCTTATCGCGTCTGGATAACAACTGTAAAGCGATCGTCATTGGCTCCAATCGCCAGATCGATAACATGTACCTAAACCGCTTTAACAACGGTTTGACCTCGCTTTTGAAGCAGACCAAAAAAGAGCAGACGCACATCTCGCTCTTTGCGATTGAATTAGACAAATCGGTACGGGGTAAATTCTCACACTTTGCCGATGATATTTTTGGAGATGTGGACAAACACAAATGACCAAATACCAATTTTCTGGTGATGAAGACCCCATAGCATTTCGTTCCATCTTTATCTCCGACCTTCACTTGGGAACGCGCTTTTCCCAAGCGGAGGAACTGTTGGAATTTTTTAAATACACCCAGTGCGAAAACCTCTATCTGGTCGGTGATGTCATCGATGGTTGGGCGATTAAGCGCAAGATCAAATGGGCGCAGTCGCATACGGATGTGATTCAAAAGATTCTGCGCAAAGCCAGAAAAGGCACCAACGTTTACTACATCACGGGCAATCACGACGACTTTTTGCGCTCATTTTTGCCTTTAGGGCTGGGCGATCACATCAAAGTGGTCGATGCAGTAGACTATGTGAGTCTGAGTCAAGAGCGTTACTACATCACGCACGGCGACTTTTTTGACTCGGTTACGATGACCAAACGTTGGCTTGCCATCTTGGGCGACATGGGCTACGATCTTTTACTCAATATCAATCAAGTGATCAGCTGGTTTCGTAAAAAAATGCGCTACCACAGCCACTGGTCGCTCTCCAAATACGTTAAAGACAATGTCAAAAGTTCCATCTCATTTATCACCGATTTTGAGCATATCTTAAGTGAGCATGCGAAGCGAAACAGCTACGATGGCGTCATTTGCGGGCATATTCATAAAGCAGAGATACGTGATGTTGAAGGCATAAAGTACATGAATTGTGGCGATTGGGTTGAGTCGTGTACGGCGATTGTAGAAACCTTGGAGGGTGAATTTAAAATTATCCGATGGTTGGGACATTGAAGCTATCCTTAGCGCTTTCGGGTGGCGCCGCCAGAGGGGCATTTCATCTGGGTGTCATTGCGGCAATGGAAAAAAATGGTGTTGAAATCGCCGCGATTTCAGGCACGAGCATCGGTGCGGTCGTTGCTGCGGGTGTGGGATCAGGTGTGAGTGCGTTTGATATGGTGCGCATCGTCCAAAGCAAAACATTTCAAAAAGCGTTTGGGTTTAACTACTTTAAAAAAGGGCTCTTGTGCATCGATGAAAAGGCGGCGATTTTAAGAGAGATTGCGCCCATTTCGCGCTTGGAGCAGATGAAAATCCCTACGTTTATCACTTGTGTCGATCTGCTCAGTGGTGAGATTGTGCGTTTTAACGAGGGTGAGAGTATTCCACTTGCGATTGCAAGCTCCGCGCTCATTCCTGTTTTTCGCCCGATTAGCTATGAAAATTACCTTTTGATTGATGGTGGTTTTATGGATAATCTTCCCATCTCACCGCTTTTGGAGTTTCCTTACCCGATCGTGAGTGTCAATCTTCACCCTTTACATGTAAAAGAGAAACACACGCTCTCTTCGTTCATTAAACGTGCCCTTTTTCTCTCATTCATCGCTTCGTCTCAATCGCAGATCGCTAAAAGTGATCTTTACATTACCGATCCTGCACTTTCCGACTTTGGATTGTTTACTTTTGGTGAGATAATGCGCTGTTTTGAGCTTGGATACCGAAAAGGAAGCGAGTCTATTTTGACTTTTATGGAGCAAAAAAGTATAATCTAGTGTTTTAAGAGAAGGAATAGTATGACAAGCAAAGATTATTTAACCCAAATGTTCTCCCTTCAGCAAAAGCTGAACGATGAAACCAATGGCATCGGCTGGGAAAATGGGTACACCAAAAACAATCGCATGATTAACTGGAAACGATGTATTTATATGGAGTGCGCAGAGCTCATCGATAGCTTTAGTTGGAAACATTGGAAAAGTATTAATAAACCAACCGATTGGGACAATGTCACGGTTGAGATCGTTGATATTTGGCATTTTATTATGAGTCTGTTATTGGAAGATTACAAAACAAATACCCGAGGCGATCTTGAAAAACTTGTTTTAGATGTGTTGGATGTTCAAGGGTTTGAAGCCTTTACCAAAGAGCCACTCTCCATTGGTTCTGCCGATATGATGGAGCTCATTAACGACATTGAGAGTATTATTCACGACACAACGGGTTTTGAGATGGACTTGTTTGATGGACTGCTTCGCGAGTACTTTAGACTGGCGCGCAAATGTGGCATCAACCTCAAAGTGCTGTACAAATTCTATGTGGCTAAGAACGTTTTGAACCAATTTAGACAAGATCATGGCTACAAAGAGGGACATTACATCAAAGTGTGGAATGGCAAAGAGGACAACGAAGTGATGCTCTCCTTTTTACAAGGTGAAGCGGCACCAACGGTGGATTCACTCTATAAAAAACTCGAAAAAGCCTATCCAAAGGCGTAGTGAGAGAGTCTAAAACACACTCTTGAAGTGTGTTTTAGATGGTTTTATTGTAAACGATACTTCTACTTTTAGGTGTTTCTAAAAACTCCACGTGTGACACTTCCACGCTCAAACGACTCATCTTTTTTGCAATAATCTTAAGCAACCATGTTGAGATATTTTCACTCGTTGGCACAAAATCAACGATAATATAGCCATCGTACATCTCAAGAATATGGTTTGGCTCGTCTTTGACACGGTTAAGATCGGGGATTTTATACCCTGCTTCGTTTTCGATGAGCTCTTTTTTGTCAGCAAAATGGGGTAACAAAGTCTCAAAAAGTGGATCGTGAATATCGATGATAAATTTATGATCTAACGTCGTGTCTAAAAACTGCTTGAACCAATTGAGATGATGAAAGTCCGTCACCATGCCATCTTTGAGCTGTGAACTTTGAAGATAGACGATGACTTTGCCCTGATGTCCGTGCAAATGACGGCACGCCAAACAGCCCGTGAGTGAAAATTCACGCTCCAACTGCTGCGACCAAACACGGTGCCCATAACAAAAATCGAACTCTTTACTTATTTGCCAAAACATTTACATACCTTCATCTTTTTATCCTTTAATGATACCCAAAAAGAGATATAAAAAAAATTCTTGACATGGTTTTTAGTGAAATTATATTATGATAAAACAATCACATTAAAGAAGAGCGTTATGTTAAAAATCGTCGAAATATTTTACTCTATCCAAGGCGAAGGTACGCAGGTCGGTGTTCCTTCCATTTTTATTCGTCTGCATGGGTGCAATCTCACCTGTAGTTTTTGCGATGAACTGTTGCACAAAGGGGCGTATGAGAGCCTTGCGTTTGATGCGATTTTAGAGCGCATCAAGGTGTATCCTTCGATGCACGTGATCATCACGGGTGGTGAGCCTACGATTTACAATCTCAATGGCTTTATTGAGTATTTGCAAGCGTACATGTACTCGGTGGCGGTGGAGACGAATGGGTATAATTTCTCGAACATTGCCAATGCAAACTGGGTAACGTATAGCCCCAAAGATTGGGATAATATTGAGAAACATGGTTACGATGAGGTCAAATTTGTGGTGAGCAAAGACTCGGATGTGGAGAAAATTTTGGCATTTAAAAGCTATAAACCCATTTTTATTCAACCTCAAAATGAGACTGATCGACCCCATAAAGAGAACGTGAATTTTTGTGTGGCGTTTGTCAAAGAACATCCCCAATTTATCTTAAGTGTG
>DBTO01000120.1:1646-7812 GCA_002307095.1 Sulfurospirillum sp. UBA1314 | reverse complement strand
AAGTTTTTAGGAGTGGAATAATGGCAAAAATTGCTTCCAAAGCGTTGGTAGTGTTTAGTGGCGGACAAGACAGTACGACCTGTCTAGGTTGGGCGAAGAACCGTTTTGATAACGTTGAGAGCATTACATTTGATTATGGGCAAAAGCATCGTGTGGAGATCGCGCAGGCGGAGAAGATCGCCAAGGCTTTACATGTAAAGAATACGCTTTTAAGTTTAGATGCCTTTTCACAGCTCAATGACTCCGCCTTGATCGATGGAACGCAAGACATTGGGGCGCACCACAAAACGCACACCAATCTTCCAGCTTCCTTTGTTCCCAATCGCAACGCGATCTTTTTTACCCTCGCACACGCGTTTGCGCAAAAGCAAGGGATAGAACACATCATCATTGGGGTCAATCAGACCGATTATTCGGGGTATCCTGATTGCAGAGAACCCTTTGTTAAGGCATTGGAACTTGCTCTCAATTTGGGTAGTGAAGCAACCATCACGTTTCACTCTCCATTGATGCACCTTACCAAGGCTGAAACCTTTGAACTTTCAGCCAAAGAGGGCGTTTTGGAGCTTGTCATTGATGAGTCACATACATGCTATAATGGTGACCACAGTGAAAAGCACGCGTGGGGTTATGGCTGTGGAAAATGCCCTGCTTGTGTGTTACGAAAAGCGGGATGGGAAGCCTACCAAGCATCGATCTAAATCTTTACATGTAAACATCTGCAAGGAGCAGTCCATGAGCGTCAAAGCCTCCTTTTTTAGTTTAACCATGTTGGTTTTACTCTGTATGATTGCCTTTGAGTTTTACAACTGGAAAGAGGACCGCGAAGAGGTTGAGACGCTCTCCAAGCAGTACGCGCAAACGATGAGCCAAAGTTTTAAGCAACTTTTACTGGATAAAGCCGAGCCTTACCGCAAACAAACCCTCGATATTTCCACTGCAAAACAAGTCACGAATGCCGTTAAAAATGTGGATGAAACGTGGTTTTATGAAAATTTCGATGGGAGCATCGAAAAATTCAATGTTGATGGCTTCTTTGTCCTTGATGCAACCAAAAGAGTTTTTTTCGCTGAAAGCAGGCAGACTTTTTTAAATGATCTTTCCTCCTTGATTGCATTAGACCAATTAGATCCGAGTGATGGAGCTTTGAAGCACTTTTTTGTCAAACACGATGAAGGACTTGTGGAGTTTTTTGTAGTCCCCACGCATACACTTGATACGCCTATTAGCCCTGCAAATCCAGCCGAAGGGTTTTTAGCGATTGCCAAAATATGGGACGCAGCCATGATGCAAAAGCTCAATAATTATGGCGTCGCTGAGATCAATTTTGGTAAAAAAATTGCAGACCCTTATACCATCATTCAAGATTTTCCGCTTTTTGGAATCGATGGAAAACCGGTAGTAACGCTTTATCTCAGCACACGCAATCCTATGGGGAAAATTTTGGACGATGCTGCCATCGACGATTTAAAACTCAGTTTTGTGGTCACGTTTGTGCTGATGCTAGTGTTTACCCTGTTGATTATGAAGTTTATATCCTTGCCTTTGCGTGACATTATGATGGCGTTGGAGCATAAAACCAAAGAGCCTTTGCGAAAATACCTGCTCAAAGATAACGAGTATGGAGCCATCGCGACAGAGCTGTGTGAGTCGTTTGATGCCAAACATGAACTTGAAATACTCAACCAAAACCTAGAGACCAAGATTCACAATGAAGTGGAAAACAGCAGGCTTAAAGACAGAGTTCTGTTTCAACAAGCCAAATTTGCGGCAATTGGAGAGATGCTTTCTAGCATCGCGCATCAGTGGCGCCAACCACTCAGTGCCATCAGTGTGGTTGTGAGCAAGGTCTATTTGGAAAGTAAAATGCAAAAGCTGACACCTCCCATGCTTGAAGAGGAGATCACTAAAATTCGAGAGCTTATTGCACACATGTCTTCGACGATTGATGATTACAAAGATTTTTTCAATACTGACAGCGAAAAAGTGGATTTTGTACTGCACAAATCCATCGAAGAGAGTCTTAAAATCATTGATGGTGGGCTCGCCAATAAAGACATTGCGTTTCAGTTGGAGTGTTCGGACGAGATCGTCATTCGCAACTTTAAAAAAGAGTTTTCGCATGTGCTTTTGGTGCTGCTAAATAATGCCAAAGAGGCAATTATGCAAAGACAGATTGTGCATGGCACGATTACGATTCAAGGGCTCGTGGACGAGCGTGGGATTGTGGTGGAAGTTTTAGACAACGGTGGCGGTGTTGAGCAAGCGCTGTTACCGCGTCTTTTTGACCCATTTTTTACGACCAAAGAGCCCAAAGGCGGCAGTGGAACAGGACTTTATGTTGCAAAACAGATGATCGAGCAGAATATGAATGGGTCTATTGCCGCGTGCAATAAAGGTGAAGGTTTTAGCGTCACCCTTATTTTACCTCTCAAAGAGGCGTGAGCCTCTTGGTTAACTCGCAAGAAATTTTAAAAGCGACGTACTCCAATCGTCTGTTTTTAAAACAGTTTGATATGTTTTGATGTCTTTATCCAGTGTTTCTGCGGTAAGTTTCATGGCCCCATACGATGCAAAAATACCTTTAAAGCTCATGCCCGTAAAAACGATGGTTGAGTAAAGCGGTCTTAGGTATTCACTAAGGGTAAAGTTGTTGTAAAAGCCTGCTTGATAAGCGTACTCTGGGGAACCAACACTGACGACAATTTTGCTCTCTTTGCCAGCAAGTTTACTGCCTTCTGGTCCATACGCAAAGCCATACCCTAGCACTTTATCTTGCCACTCTTTTAAGATAGCAGGTGCGCTGTACCAGTAGAGTGGAAATTGAAAGATGATGCGGTCAAACTGAACCAAAAGTGCTTGCTCTTTGGCTACATCGATGGCTTCGACTGTTTTATACGTTGCGTAAAGATCGTGTACGGTGATATTTGGCTCATTTTGAATACTCTCAATCAGCGCTTTGTTAACTTTAGACTCTGCCATATTGGGATGGGCTAAGATAATTAATGTTTTTTTCATTGGTTCTCCTTGAAATATTTAAGAAAATATATACCTAAACTACTTATAATTACCTTATGGAAAAAAAAGTAAGTAAAGAACAAAAATGGTTATTATGGTATAATTAAAAATAAGAGGTGAATATTATGATAACAATTAACGAAAAAGAGTTCCACTGTCCTGTCGAGTTGACATTGGGGATAATTAATGACAAGAGCAAGATCTTTATCGTCTACATTTTACTCGGTGGTCAAAAGCGGTTTAAAGATATTTGTGAAGCATTTCCACAAATTACCCAAAAAACAGTGACCCAAAAACTTAAAGAGCTCGAAGCTGCCCATATCATCGAGCGAACAGTATTTGCAGAAGTTCCTCCTCGCGTGGAATATGCACTTAGCCCCATCGGTTTAGAGCTTAAAAAAGTTTTAGACTCGATGTACGTCTTTGGTGAATCGTATGCCGAAAAATACGGCTGTAAAGACAAAAAATAAGTTTTACATGTAAAGATACACTGGATAACAAAGGTGAAGGAATGAGTGATACATTAATGCGCTTTAGACAACGTTTTGCGAACTACCAAAAGTCTTTGAGGCATCTTAAAATGACCGTGGAAAAAGAGAGTCTCAATGAGATCGAAAAAGCAGGACTCATCCAATTTTTTGAAGTTGGGTTTGAGCTGGCATGGAAAGTGATGAAAGACTACCTTGTGGCAGAAGGCTATGAGGTCAAAAGTCCGCGCGAGACGATTAAACAAGCCTTTCAATACGGGCTCATTGACGATGGCACTTTGTGGCTCGAAGCCCTCGAAAAACGCAATCTCAGTGCGCACACGTATGATGAGTCTATCTTGGATGAACTTGAAAAACTCATTGTTCAGACCTACTACCCGATGATGGAAAAACTCAAAGACGTATTGGCGACAAAGTAATGGTGGGACTTAGCGAAAAAGAACTCTCAACCTTACGCGAAGTCTTCACCCAATTTGATGTCATCGAAGAGGTTATACTCTTCGGTTCTCGTGCTCGTGGCACACATCATCACGCTTCTGATGTTGACCTTGCTCTTAAAGGTAAAAATATCGACCTTAATACCCTTTCAAAACTCAAATACTCCCTTGAAGAAGAGACCAATCTGCCCTATTTTTTTGATGTCGTGATTTATGATAAGATTAATAATGATGCGTTGAAAAAGGCGATAGATGAGGGTGGGGAAAGCATATATACAATGATTAAGGATTGAATATGGAATTTAAAGATGTGATGATATTTTTATCTTTTTTATTTTCAATTGGGTCTTTTGCATATTCTCTAAAAACAAACACAAAAAAATATGAACTCAAACATATAAAGCGAAAAGAGATATTGGATTGGTATGAAAAAACGATTGTTATTTTGGTAGAATTAAAGCATTTGGCAGACTATAACAAGCTAGAAGAAGATATAAAAATTAAAAAAATGTCAGAATTATATAAACAAATAGAATGTGGACGATTTTTATTTCCAAATATTGATAAAAATGATGAGTATGGGAAAGATAAACCAGTGGCTTATCAAGGATATAGGGCTTTAGTTTTAGATCTTTTGGTTTTTTACTACACCATGATTAAGGATGATGCTTATTTAGATCATAAAGAGCATATTGAAATTTTAATTCGATATTTTACTTCATCAATTTTTGAAATCCTTGACCCGAAACAGCATCTTAATGAAACAACAAAAATTACAAATAAGACATTTAGTCACCAGTTAACCTATGAAGATTTTTTATCAATTAAACCTGAAATAATTTATCAATATATTTAAGAGGCAAGGACTTTCCATGCAAATGACCAACATCCCTTTTGGCACAACCGATTGGGAAAGCATTGAAACAGTAGAGCACACAGGCGAAAGTGGTAGTGCGTTTTGGCGAACGAAGCAGTGCGGAAGCATTCGCGTGCGTATGGTGGAATATACGGCTGGATACAAAGCCGATCATTGGTGTCAAAAAGGGCATATTTTGTTGTGTTTAGAGGGTGAACTTTACACGGAGCTTGCAAATGGTGAAGTGCATTTTTTAAAAGAAGGTATGAGTTATGAAGTGGCGGATGATACGATGGCGCATCGCTCGTTTACGCCACGTGGAGCGAAGCTTTTTATTGTCGATTAATCTTTACATGTAAAGGTGTCTATGAGCAAAGAAAATTACCAATGGCTTGAAAAAGAGCTGCCTTTTTGGGTTCGAGATGGGCTGGTGAGCGAGGGGAGTGCGCAGGTACTTTTGCATCGTTATGAAGGTGAAAAAGCGTCACAGCGCTCTTCGGGGATTGCGTTTAGTGTGTTGGGATTTGCGCTTGTGGGGCTTGGGATCATCTCTATTTTGGCGTATAACTGGGACGAATTGGGGCATTTGGAGCGCACACTGCTTGCCATCACGCTTTTAGTCGGTGCGCAAGGGTTTGCATTTTGGGTTAAGCGTTACCGATCCGTTGATGTAGCATTGTTAGAAGGCAGTGGTGTGCTTTGGTTTTTGATGATGGGCGCTTCGCTCGCGATCATCGGGCAGACGTACCATCTTGGTGGCACGGTGTCTGATTTTTTGAGTATGTGGTTACTGCTTAGCTTTGGCATTGCGTGGTTGCTTCCCTCCTCAGGTGCGGCATTTTTTCAGATTATCTTATGGACGTTTGTGTGGCTTGGGAGTCGAAGTGCTCTTGATGGGACGTTGATGCCGACACATTCGTTTTTAAGTCCGTGGATGATCGCTCTGCTCGCCCTTAGTTGGTTAGGGTTTTATGCCATGCAGTACCAAAAAGCCAAAAGTGCCAATGCAACGCTTCTGCTCAGTTGGGCGATTGCCCTGTGCGTTTTGGTTATGTTTATCGTTGAAGTGGTCATTGCAACCTACCCAGCGCAAAATGTTCGCATGCTCTCCACGCTCTTCGCGCTTTTCTTTGCCATCTACTATCTTGCAGGGAAGCTTTACCTCTCACAAGGGGAAAAATCGTGGCAACGTCCGTTTGAGCGCATTGGGAAACTCGGAGCCTTGCTGCTTTTGCTCGCACATGTCTCTTACAATGCAGAACAGTGGTTTTTTCACCTCTCTTCAATGCACGCAACACCTGACAACCGTGTGTGGATTCTTTTGCTTGCACTGATTTTTGGAGGATTGCTCGCTCTTTTTATTCGCA
>DBTO01000120.1:0-1397 GCA_002307095.1 Sulfurospirillum sp. UBA1314 | reverse complement strand
CTCGCTCTTTTTATTCGCAAAGAGAGACGTGTTCCCTCAGAAGCGCTTATTCTTGCTTCACCGATGATTGTATTTCTCTATGGTTTTTTGCAAAATGCGCCCTATACTGCGATACTTTTTACCAATGTCTCGGTCATTTTAGGCGCTTCGTGGATGATTTTCTGTGGGGCAAAAGAGGAAAAAATAGGGCTGATCAATCAAGGGATGCTCTTAATCACGCTTGTCATTTGGATTCATTTTATGGATGCCAATTTTGATTTGGTGGCGAAAGGTGTGGCATTTATCGTGACGGGGGTGCTTTTCTTAAGTCTCAATTCCCTGATGCGACGTCGTTTTAAGGTGTTATCATGAAACAGATAAAGTCTTTTTTTTGGGGAATTTTCGGGCTTTTGTGCGTGATTCAACTGGGTGTCATTGGGGTTCAGATTTGGAGTTATGAGCGCATTTTAAAAGAGGGCGAAGTTTATTATTTCAACGTTTTGCCACTGGATCCTTACGATGCGTTTCGCGGACGTTATGTCACGCTTCGTTTTGAAAATACCCAAGCGCCGATAGCAGAAGGGCAGAAGAGTACGAAATATGAGTCTTTAGGTTATGCTATTTTAGAGCATCAAGAAAAATTTGATAGTGTGAAGGAAATTACTTTTTTAAAGCCTCAAATAGGTAGTTTCTTAGAAGTCAATGTCAGGGATAATTATTTCATAACGACTACAAAGAATCATTCTTCGATAGTTTATTTTTCACTGCCGTTTGATCGTTTTTACCTACGCGAAGACAGAGCCCCACAAGCGGAAAAGCTCCTTCGTGTGCGAAGCGGTGTGAAGGTGAAAGCGAAGCTTCGTGTTTTAAATGGAAAAGGGGTTATCGAAGATTTGATGGTAGGAGAGGTGCCACTTTCAAGCTATCTTACGAAGTAAAAGCCTTACGCTTTTACTTCAATGCCCAGTGCGGCGAGTTCGTTTTCTGTGTAGGGAATCGGCATTTTTTTGCCTTCCGATGAGACGTTCACGTAGGTAATCACAGCGCTCGTTACATGTAAACAGCGGTGAGCCCCTTCAACGGAGCGTTCCGCATTGACTTCGATGCGAACCGTAAGCGATGTTTTGCCTACTTTAATGATCTTAGCGTAGCAACTTAGCACATCACCCACTTTAACCGCTTCACGAAACTCCATAGACTGTACAGCAACCGTTACCACGCGTCCCACGTTGAGATCGCGCACAGCAAGACTCCCTGCGATGTCCATTTGCGACATGATCCAGCCTCCAAAGATATTGCCTGAGGGGTTGGTGTCTTTTGGCATAGCGACGATTTTGATGCGAGGTTCACCCATTTGATACATATAAAACCTTTATAATGATACACAAAGCGTCGCAAGAGAGCTCTTGCAACACTTT
>DBTO01000159.1:553-2813 GCA_002307095.1 Sulfurospirillum sp. UBA1314 | reverse complement strand
TCCATAGCTCGCGCCGTTTGAACACCATAATAACACGCATTGGATATCTCTTTATCGCCGATAAGATCATGTTCGATTCGAGTTGACACGTTTTAACTCCTTGGGATTAGTTTTAGTCTCATAGTGTGAACATTATAGCATTCGAGGGCTACAACATCTTTACATGTAAAGGTTAATTTTTTCGTTCATCTTTTTTAAAAGAGAGTGGTTAAATTTTATTCATTTCTGTGATTTTTTTATAGACATTTAATATTTCTTTAACGCATATTTAAGAGAGTTTAGAGTTAAATATGCGTTATATTTTATTAAACATAACGAAAAAGTGGAGTTGAGGAATGGGAAGAAGAGGTTTGTATTTAAGTGTTATGGCAGTAGCGGTGGTACTTCCATTAGCATTACAGGCGGCAGATGTGTATAAGCTTGATGCGGTAGAGGCAACAACAACAAAAGAGGCGGTTGTGGAGAGCAATGGTATTTCCGATGGCTTTTTGGATAAAAACGTCACCGTTGGACCCTTAGGGCAAAAAAAAGCGATCGATACGCCCTATCAAATCAATACCATTCCTAAAGAGGTGATTGAAAATGGACAAGCCCAAGGTTTACAAGATGTGGTTAAATATATTCCCTCTGCGCAAATCGAAGCACGAGGAGGGGCAGAAGTAGGGCGACCTCAAACCAGAGGCATGCGTGGCGATGTGGTTGCGAACAGTTTTTGGGATGGGTTGCATACCGTTTCAACCACAGCCATTCCTATGGAGATGTTTGAAGATTTGCAAATCATCAATGGCTTAGCAGGATCTCTTTACGGACCTGCTTCACCTTCTGGTATTTATGATTTTATCTTAAAACGTCCAACATCGACCTATTATAACAGCATAACCATGTCCTATATGAATGATGGAAATGTAGGTGTTCATGGCGATTTTGGCGGACGTGAAGGCATGGTGGGATACCGTGTGAATATTCTCAAACAAGATGGTGAAGGGTATGTCAATAACAGTGATTTAGAGCGTCAGCTTTTTAGCACAGCGTTGGATTTTTATTTGAGCGATCGTTTGACCTTGGAGACCAATTTTAGCCGTTATACCTACAAAAAAGAGGGGTATGCAGGGATCTTTACGATGCCAAATTTAAGTGGAGGTGTTGCCAAATACCAATTACCAAGTGCTGTGAGCAGCGACACCGTTGGTCTTGGACAAGAGTATGCAGGTATGGATTTGGAAACCACAACGGCAAGTGCTAAACTCAAATACGACATCAATAATGATTGGTATTTTGAGGGAGGTTATCTCTTCCAAAGAGCAGATCGATCGCTTTATACCCTCTCTAATACGTTTACAAATAATGTCGGTAGTTACCAATCTAAGCAGTCTTTGTCGACGGCGGCAGGACGATTTGAAGTGCAGAGTTGGATGGGACAACTCAATACCAATGTGGAAACCTTTGGACTTGATCATGCCCTCAGTTTGGGTGGAAATGGTTATGAATGGAGTATCTTCTCCAACCGCATCGCTTCTACATCAACAATCCTTGGAACATCCAATATCTATAATCCATTGGTCTTTGGAGAACCGAGTAATTTTAGTGACGCATTGGATCGTTATAAATCAGGTTTATACGATATAAAAAGTATCACATTGGGCGATACTCTCAAATTCACTAAAGAGTGGTCTATGATGCTCTCCATGAGTGAGAGTTCTATCAAGGAGTATGCCTACAGTACGACAGGTGTTAAAACGGAAAATTACTCGGAAAATGGCGAGAGTTACGCCGCAAGCCTGATCTATAAACCGTTGGATAATTTGAGTTTTTATGTGACGTATGCTGATAGTCTTCAAGAAGGATCAATTGGAACGAATTCTGATAGTTCGACCGTTGTTCTGGCTCCATCACGTAGCAAACAGTATGAAGTCGGTGCCAAAACCTCACTCTATAATGTTGATTTTTCAACCGCACTTTTTGAAATTACACGACCCATTGCCTACCAAGGAAGTGATGGTATTTTTAAAGAACAAGGCGAACAACGTAACCGCGGCATTGAGCTAATGGCGTCAGGAACTGTGGTCGAAAACCTCAGTGTCTTTGGGGGTATCACCTTACTTGATCCTGTGCTAAAAGATGCCAAAACAGCGGCCTTAGAGGGCAATACTGTCATTGGTATGCCAAAGGTTCAATACAATCTTTTATTTGATTATGCCTTGCCAATCAGTAGCGGTGTTCTTGGCTTTAGTACCAACTTTCATTACACCGATGAGCGAGC
>DBTO01000159.1:0-227 GCA_002307095.1 Sulfurospirillum sp. UBA1314 | reverse complement strand
TCAACCAAAAAACTTTTGGGGGATAAAACAACCTTTCGATTTACCGTTAATAACATTACCAATGAAAAATATTGGGATGGAATTTTTGCCTCTAGTGGTTTGGATGGACTGGGTTCAACGGGTGGAACCAACCTTGTATTGGGAGAGCCTCGACGTTTTATTGCTTCCATTCAAGTCAATTTTTAAGGCGTGAAGATGAATGGATTAGTAAATTGGGCAGCGATACG
>DBTO01000021.1:44922-51133 GCA_002307095.1 Sulfurospirillum sp. UBA1314 | reverse complement strand
GTTGCGATTTACAATCGCTCGGGTCTTAGCATCTCCAAGTTTGCCTCCATCATCAACAAAGACCGCAGAACCCTCACTGCATGGATCGACAAACTGGTCACCAAAGAGCCTTCTGCTGAGGTAAAAACCTCCATCTCGAAATTCTTTCGCTATCCACCGACTATTTGGGAGGAAGAGTGTAACGGGGTTGATTTTGAAGATATGTTGGAACATATTCCTAAAGATGAGATACGCATTATCGATCAAGGGTATGAGGGTGGACTTCGCTACATTTTAGACAAAGAGGCGCAAGATCGCTTTGTGATTCATCCGCAGTTTCCTGGACCCGCGTATAGGGATAAAGTGGTTCCCACACCTTACAAACGGGTGATTTCCGCCGAAGCAGTGGCGCTAAAAAAACTGCGTTATGAGCAGATTTCAAACTATGCGTTTGAGTCCACCGAGTGGTACTCCATCGAATCACTTCTGCGTTTTGCCTTTTCACGCATAGGCAATTTTTACACAAAAAGTGAAAAGATCCAAATCTTAGAGCTGATGCACGACACTTTTTATGACAACTACAACAAAAGCCTCTACTTTTTTGACTCGCACTCGACGAAAATATACGGGATGGATACGGCGTACATCTCCATCAACGTCAAGCAAAATTTTATGTTTTTCAAAATGCCGATTGATTCCTTGATTGTTGAGATTCAAAACAAAAAGCTGATCTACCGCATGCACCGCTATTTCACCTCCGCTTCTCAAGCGCCAAGCCACATCATTCGCACCGATGCTGCTAAGATTCTTCGCATCATTAAAGGGGCGATTGTTTCGGATAAAACGCTGATTGAGTGCTACCATGACATTGACAAGCAGACACCGTATGGAGCACTGTTTTTAAACAATATCTCACCCGTTGAACCACGATCTGAGCTTCGATAAATCTTTACATGTAAAGAAAGTGTAAAGGAAACGTCAACCCTAAATTGACACTGTTGTCCTAAGATTTCAGTATCAATTTAGGAGTTAATCGTGAAAAAAATAGTCTGTTTTATCCTACTAGCCTTTACACTGCTCAATGCCAAAGAGTTTAATGCACCCATGAAAACTTATATGGAAAGTTTGAGTGTCGAAGCCAAAGCTCAAAATCCAAATTTTACGGGCTTTGATGCCAAGCGTGGGGAGGCGATTTTTGTCTCCAAACAGGCGGGCAAAAAAGGTACGCAGATGAGTTGTACAACGTGTCATACAACCAATCTCAAAAACGGTGGGCAAAATGTCAATACCAACAAACCTATCACCGCCCTTGCACCTTCTGCAAATTCAACTCGCCTTACCGATGTCGCTGAGGTTGAAAAGTGGCTGAGACGTAATTTTAACGATGTGTTTGCGCGTGAGGGTAGTGCGCTTGAAAAAGGTGATGTCCTAACCTACATCATCAACCAATAAGGAGATACGATGAAAAAATTACTCATAATCACAGCATTTGGACTCAGTTTTGCGTTTGCAGGCAATGTTGCACCTGCTGATAATGCGCAGTACCAAAAAGAGTGTGCGAGTTGCCATTTTGGTTACCAGCCCGCTCTTTTAAACAAAACTTCGTGGGAAAAGGTGATGGGCAATCTGAGCGATCACTTTGGAACGGACGCCTCTTTAGGGAAGGTTGAAAGCGAGCAGATTTTAAACTATCTTCTCACGAATGCAGGAAGTGGTAAAATAACCGCTAACAATAGCACGATGCAGATCACGAAGTCGCCTTATTTCATCAAAGAGCATCGCAAAATTCCTGCAAAACTAATCGAGCAAAAAGAGGTTAGTTCACTCGCGAACTGTCTCGCCTGTCACACCACAGCAGACAAAGGCAACTACAGCGAACGCGCTATTGTGATACCAAATTACGGGAGATGGGAATGAAAAAAATCTTAGTCTGGGGACTCTATACCCGAGTCACACATGTCCTATTGATGGTCATGATGCTGGCGGTGTTTTTAACCCCTGAAGTCAAACGACTCCTTACGTTACATGTAGCACTTGGGTATACACTCGCACTGCTGTTTTTGTTTAGAATTCTGTGGGGTTTTATGGATGTGAAGTATTCTCAATTTAAAGATTTTAACTTCAATCTTAGCGATTTAAAAGCGTATATGTTGTCCATCTTTGGCAACAAAAAAGAGTACATCGGACACAATCCCGCTTCCAGTTATGCCATCATCGCGATGATCGTTTTAACCTTTTTAGCGGTGATTACAGGCGCATTAACATACGGCGTGAAAGAGGGCATGGGCGTGTTTTCCTTTATGAATCACACGATGTTTCGCGATATGAAACTTTTTAAAGAGGTACATGAGTTTTTTGCCAATGTCTTGATGGCGGTGATTTTTGCGCACATTGCAGGCGTTTTGCTCGATAAGCTTTTTCATAAATCACGCGCTTTAGAGTCGATGGTTGATGGGTATAAGATGGGCAATGAAGAGGGTGTCAAACTGACACTCATCCAAAAAATCTTTGGTGGTGTTGCCATTGCGCTTTCTATGCTTGCTTTTGTTTATATGCTTGTAGCGCCCAATAGCCTTTTAATCGCCGATGATAACCCTAAAATGGACTATGCCAAAGAAAACCCTGCCTTTTACAAAGAGTGTATCAGTTGCCATACACTCTATCCTCCCTTTTTACTGCCTCAAAAGTCGTGGGTGAGCATGATGGACACACTGCAAAACCATTTTGGCGATGATGCTTCGCTGGATGAGAAAACGACTGAGTCTATCAAAGCATTTTTAGTGCAAAACAGCGCTGAGACTTCCACCAAAGAGTCAGCTCTACGCATTCTAGAGAGCCTTGAAAACGATGAAACGTACCTTGCCATTACCGAAACACCTTTTTGGAAAAATCGCCACAAAGAGATCAAAAAAAGCACTTTTGCTCAAGCGGATATTGGAAAACCATCCAATTGTAAGGCGTGTCATGCTAACATTGAAAATGGATTATTGAACAATCGCGACATCAAAAGGCTGTAAATGAAGATACTGCTTATTTTACTTCTCACACTGTGTCTGTATGCCGATCACGACGGTAAAAAAGAGCATCACCTTAGCAAAGATCTCTCTTATTTAGAGCTAACTTCTGAGCAAAAAGAGGTCGCAAAAAGTATTATTAAACAGTTTCGCGTGGAGATTAAATCTTTTCGTGAGTTCAAAGGAAAAATGGAAGATGAAAAAGAGAGTTTGCTGACGCGCGAGGTTTTAAATGAAGAAGATTTGCAAAAGATCAACCAAGTAATCGCTCAAAAAGCCAGCACGATAGAGAGTCGTTTTTTAGTGCAAATGCACAACCTTTTAACCCCTGAACAACGCCAAAAATTCGCCCATAACCTTGAAGAGTGGGAAGTGGAATGAGCGAGAAAATTTTACTCATCGAAGATGATTTGGAGATGCTTTCCCTCATCAGTGATTACCTGCAAAATTATGACTTTGAAGTGAAGGCTTTTGATAAACCTAAAGACGCACTTTCGCATCTTAAAGAGGCTCCTACGCAGTACAAAGTAGTCGTTCTTGATCTGATGTTACCACAGATGGATGGGTTTGATGTGTGCAAGGAAATCCGCTTAATGAGTGACGCGCATATCATTATCTCCTCGGCTCGCAATGAACTCAGCGATAAAATCTTAGGCTATGGCGTGGGTGCAGATGATTACCTCGCAAAGCCGTATGAACCACGTGAGTTGGTGTTAAAAATCAACTCCTTTTTGCGTCGAAATACGCAGTCAAAAAAATGCGTGGGGGATTTTGAGATCGATGAGGCGAAGATAGAAGTCTCTTTGGAAGGCTATCTTTTGGATTTGACAAAAATCGAGTTTGACATCTTGCTTCTTTTACTCTCCAATCAAGGCAAAGTGTTTTCGCGAGAGGTCATTTTCAATGCCATAAACGGCATTGGTTACAACTCAAAAGATCGCACCGTCGATATGCACATCAGCAATCTTCGCGCCAAAATAGGCGATGACCCCAAAAATCCCAAATACATCAAGTCCGTTTGGGGCATCGGCTATAAAATGGTAGGCTAAATGTCCATTTTTACGAAGCTCTTTTTACTCTTTATCGTCAGCCTCGCTTTGATGCTGTTTGTCTCACGCGAAACCAACCAACTCACCCAAGCCAAAATAGAGATGCTCTTAAAAGAGAAATACCTTCAAGCCTCCACCGAGCTCTTTCGTGACCTTGCCAATGATGACTCAAATGCCCTTACAAAAAGGCTTCAAGCGTTTGATTTTGAAGTGATCGCGGAGTCTCAAACGGTGCTGGAGCACTCTACGATTATTGATGAAAAAAGCAGCTCTTTTGGTGAAGTGAAAATTTTGATGGACACACAGGGCAGGTATTTTTTGCTGATGAGTTATTTGGATGAGCGCTTATTGGTAAGGGATCGCACTCAAGAAGCAGGATTTTACCATTTTGATCGAGTGAGTTATCTCATCTTTGCCGATATTTTCGTGCTTATTGTCACGTTTTTGATGGTCATTAAGCTTATTTTTCCGCTTAAAGAGATCGCCTCAACCCTTCAAAAATTTGGCGAAGGCGCTTTACATGTAAGAATGAAACGCTTTGGCTCCAACGAGCTTGGCAAACTCTCAGACACCTTTAATGCCATGGCATCAAACATCGAAGCGCTCATTCTTTCACGTCAACGCTTGCTTCGCGACATCGGGCATGAACTTCGTACACCGCTTGCCAAATCTAAGCTTGCGTTGGAGATGTTAGGGGAGGGGAAGTATCAACAGAGTCTTAAAAAGGCGATTTCGCAGGTCGACGAGTTGACCAAAGAGCTTTTAGATATCGAGCGACTGAATGCCAATATGGAGCAACTTAACCTTACGCATTTCAATGCCGAAACACTCATCTCAGAGTCACTTTCACGCGCACTCATTGAAGATGAAAGTTTGGTGGAGCTTCACATCGAAGACTCTTTTGAAATCAAAGGCGATCTCAATTACCTTAGCATTGCGCTTAAAAACTTGATTGATAATGCGCTAAAATACACGACGCAAAAACCCATTCTCATCGAAGTAAAAGAGCGCACAATTAGCGTTAAAAGTAGAGGCGAAGCACTCGAACACGCTTTGGATTACTACTGCGAACCGTTTGCCCAAGGTGATGATGCTAGAGGCGTGGAGGGCTTTGGTTTGGGGTTGAGTATTGTCAAAAAAATCGTGCAAAAGCACGGGTTTGGATTTGAGCTTACATGTAAAGAGGGGTTGAATAGTTTTTCACTGTATTTCACATGCGTTTAATTGTGCTTATTGATGGAGTTGATGAATGGAAGTTAAAAGTTTAATACCGAACCATAGAAATGAAATGGATATGGAAGAATCTGATGACAATATTAGTGATTTTAAACAATATTTTTATGATAATCTTGAGAATATATCCAAGATTGATGTTGAAAATTCAAGGCTATTTCAGAAAATATTATATATCACTTTTTTGGATTCTTTAGCTGCTAGTATTTGTCCAAGCTGTCAAAAAAAACAAAGATTTATCCAATTAATTGACACTTTTTCTGATTGGAGCGATAAAGATAGAATTTGTACTACTTATTTAGTAAGAAAACTTGACCTAAATTCTGATATAGGAAACCAAGAAGTTAGAGAAATACTGAAAAATAAGGTTAAAAAATGGGAAGGGTGCGGTTCTCACTACATTGAAATTACAGAAGATTTTACTTTTGATGCAATCAAAAAATATTTTGAAAATAAAAACACTGATTTTAGATTAGAAAATTTTAAACACTCTCATTTATTGTATTCACTAAGAAATATTCTTGTTCATAGACATCAGTCAAAAAAAGAACTAGGTACTCGACATCCAGAGTTACCATTTTATGAAAGATATAGCATAATCAATTTTGAAACAAAAAAATTAGAATTTAAAGAATTTGAATTGATCTATCCCAATATGTTTTTAAAGAACCTCTGTAAAAAAGTCCTTGATAATTTTCTTATACATTGTCAAGAAAAAAAATTAAATCCTTTTTCACAATATTACGCAGGCGATTATTTATTGGATGTTCTAAATAAAGATTGATTAATTGAATTTTAGGTGTCTAAGAGGGTTAACTCTTGAGTAACGTGTACAAGAAAATAGCGCAGTTTTCAAGATAAATTCTTTACATGTAAAGGTTGGAATAGCTTTAGCATTCAGACGTCCTAACCAAGTGGCATTCGATTCTTTAAATA
>DBTO01000021.1:27136-44547 GCA_002307095.1 Sulfurospirillum sp. UBA1314 | reverse complement strand
GGTACACAAAACCAACGCCTGTGCAAACGAAGGTCATCCCTTTGGTATTAGAGGGTAAAGATGTGATGGCAACCGCGCAAACAGGTACTGGAAAGACGGCGGCGTATGCACTTCCACTCTTACAAATTTTGAGTAAAAAGACCCAAAAATCAACCACAAAAAAAGTCGTACGAGCCCTCATTTTAGTGCCGACACGTGAGCTTGCTTCCCAAGTCAATCTTAACGTGCAAGAGTATGGCAAAAACCTTGAACTTAGCATTGGTGCGATTTACGGTGGTGTGAAGTTTACACCGCAAGTGAAGAGGTTAGAAAAAGGCATTGATGTGCTGATCGCCACTCCGGGAAGGCTTCTTGAGCATATCAAACTGGACAATGTTGATCTCTCTCGCGTGGAGATGCTCGTTTTTGATGAAGCGGATCGCATTCTCGATATGGGATTTTGGGATGAGGTCGAGACATTGCTTTCACTTTTACCTAAAAAACGTCAAACCCTTCTTTTCTCGGTGGGTGTTTCCAAGTCGGTCAAACGCCTTTCTGAAGTGAGTTTGAAAAAACCTATCACTGTGGCTATCAACAATCAAGGTGAATTTGCTAAGAATGTACAACAAACCATTTACGTGGTGGATAAAGAACGTAAATGCGAGATGCTCTCTTTCATGATCGGTACTGAAAACTGGCATCAAGTGTTGGTCTTTACGAAAACGAAACAGAGTGCCGATGAAGTAGGCGATTATCTCAGTAAAAGTGGCTTGAAAACACTGGTCTTGCATGGCGATAAAGCCCACTCTCAGCGCACCAAAGCGGTTGCGGCGTTTAAAGAAAATTCTATTCGCGTGCTTGTGGCGACAGACATTGCGTCGCGTGGTCTTGACATCGAAGATCTGCCTCATGTCATCAATTACGAACTCCCAGGAGACGCCGAAGACTACTTGCATAGAGCAGGGCGAACGGGACGTGCTGGCAAAGAGGGACGCGCTATTTCGTTTGTCTGCCAAGACGAGAAGTTAAAGTTAAAAGAGATCGAAAAGATTTTAAAATACACGCTTAAAACAGAGTTTTACCCTGGCTTTGAGACGCAAGTCTGGGTTGAAAAAGAGGCGAAAAAGCATACGATTCAAGCGAAGATTGACCGCGAAAAAGCCAATAAAAAGCCAATGGGTCTTCGTAAAAAACGTGAAGAGATCAAAGCCAATAAAGCCAAAAAAGCCGCGAAAACATGTGGTATTGGCGCTAAAAATTGTAAAGTAAAATAAGCAAAGGTAAAGATGATGATGGTAGAAATGCAAAAATTGCACTATTTTAAAGATTTTATTGAGAAAGAGGAAAATCCCATCGGGAAAAACCTTTATGTGATGGTATTGGCAGTTGAAGCGTACTATGAGTTTGTCGCAGAAGTGCTCATCCCTGGTACGTCTCGTAGTATGACGCAGTTTAAACTCCTTGAAGAGTTACGGGCGTTAAAAGTGATTAACGAGCAAGAATTTGTCATTATGAATGAGACGAGAAAGCTTAAAAATGAGTTGACACACCGTTTGGATTATCAAGTCGACTTGAAATATGTTTATGATTTTTGCAATAACTGCACGGTCAAAGATAAAATTGTTCCTGAAAATAAAGAAGATCACAACGAACTTGAAGCCGCTCTTTTGGATGCGCTTTTGAAAAGCTATAAAATCGTTGACCTCAAACTTTACTCAAAAGTACGCAAAGAACTTGAAAAGGTGCATGGAGTAGGGGAGTGAAATTTAAAGTAACGGGGAAACAGCACATTTCCAAAAACTGTTTGGTGTGCGGCGTCGAGAACCCTTTTGGTCTGAAAACCAAATTTTACGAGCTTGAAAACAAAGAAGTTGTGGCGTACTTTACACCCAATACGTACCTGCAAAGTTACCCTGGCATTTTGCATGGTGGTATCTCTGCATCGATTCTTGATGAGACGATTGGGCGAGCGATTATGGCGCATTATGGGATGGAAAGCTTTGGCGTGACGATAGCGCTTACGCTCAAATATAAAAAACCTGTACCTCTCGATGTAGAACTCAAAGTCGTTGGACGAATGACTCAGGAAAAAGGGCGCATTTTTGAAGGCACGGGCGAGCTTATTTTGCCAGACGGTGAAGTCGCTGTTACCGCGTCAGGTCGCTATATGAAACGTGATGTTACGCAGATCGTTGAGAGTGATTTTATCGAAGATGAGTGGTTTCCAAGTGATGGCAAAGATAGAGATGAGATAGACCTGTAAGTGGATAAAACATACCAACTCCTTCACAGTGTCTTCGGACACCACCATTTTAGAGCCTATCAAGAAGAGGCGGTCACTGCGATCTTGTCGCGCAAAGACATCATGATGATCTTGCCTACAGGGGCTGGAAAGTCTCTGTGTTATCAGCTTCCCTCCTTGCTGATGGATGGCATGAGCGTGGTCATTTCACCGCTTTTAGCACTGATGCACGACCAAATCACCGCACTCTCTGCTTTTGGCATTAAAGCTTCTATGATCTCTTCAATGCAATCACCCTCTGAAATCCAAGAGACGATGCAGGCGTGTCGCAAGGGTGAGCTCAAACTCTTGTATGTTGCTCCTGAGCGCTTAAAAGGGGAGTCGTTTTTAAACTTCTTGCAAACGTTACCGATCAACTTTTTTGTCATTGATGAAGCGCACTGTGTGAGCGAGTGGGGGCATGAATTTAGGGAAGATTACCGACAACTCTTTCGTCTGAAACACTATTTCCCCCAAACACCTATTGCGGCATTTACCGCGACGGCGACGAAGATCGTGGAACAGGACATCCTCCATCAGTTAAGCCTTGTCAATCCTTTAATCATTCGTGCGAAAGTGGAGCGAGACAATCTTACTATCAAAGCGGAGTACCGAAATAGCAATGGGCGCGATCAGCTTTTAAGCTTTTTGAGTGCGTTTCAAAACGAGAGCGGCATCATCTATACGCTCAGTCGCAAAGAGACGGAGAGTTTGGCGCTCTTTTTAAATACACACAAAATTCTTGCCAAACCTTATCATGCGGGGCTTTCCACAGAAGAGAAAAATGAGACCTACCACGCTTTTTTAAACGATGAAATCGAGGTCGTTGTGGCAACGGTGGCGTTTGGTATGGGCATTGATAAGAGCAATATTCGCTTTGTGGCGCACATGTCCTTGCCTAAAACCATCGAAAACTATTACCAAGAGATCGGGCGTGCTGGGCGCGATGGCTTGCCTTCTTCGACCTTGTTGCTTTTTTCCAACTCTGACATCGTGGAGCATAAACGTCGCATCGGTGAACAGCCTGCTTCGGAGTATCAAAAAGTGGCGTATGAAAAACTAGAAGCTATGGCAAAATTTGCCTCGTCGCAAGTGTGCAGACATCAGCAAATTGCAAGTTATTTTGACGATACGATTCTTACATGTAAAACGCGTTGCGATAATTGCATCGATGGTGAGAAGCAGAGTGTGGACATCTCGCATGAGGCGCTTAAATTGTTATCGAGCGTGTACCGAACAGGGCAGCGTTTTGGTTTGCAATACGTGGTTGATGTTTTGATGGGCTCCACCAATGAGAAAATCGTGCAAAACGGACACCAAAGCCTTTCTGTTTTTGGCATTGGCAAGGATAAAACCAAAGCGCAGTGGCTCAGCATTGGCGATAGATTAATGGAGCTTGATGCGTTAAAAGTAGGCGAATACCGCGTGGTGAGCCTCAGTGAATTTGGTGCGCAAATCATCAAACAACGTTTACATGTAAGCATTCATGCCAAGCGTTTGGAGGAGCACAAAAAAGCCTCTAAAAAAGCGAAACAGGTCGTTACAGGCACGTTTGAACTCTCTACGTTTGAGAAGCTACGCGCTTTACGATCTGAAATTGCCAAAGAAAATGGCATTCCTCCGTATGTGGTTTTCAGCGATAAAACTCTCAAAGAGATGGCGGAGAAATTGCCGCATGACAAAGAGGCGATGCTTGAAGTCAGTGGTGTGGGTGAAGTGAAGTTTGAGCGCTATGGTGAAGCTTTTTTAGAGCTGTGCGCCACGCTTGCTTAGTTTTTACATGTAAACTAAATAAAAGGACAAAAAATGAGTGCAGGACAGATTCGTAGTAACATTCAAAAAGGCGTGAAAGTACAAATTGTTTTAAAAGAAGATCAATGCAGTGGCAAGCTCACTGAAGGCGTGGTCAAAGACATTTTGACCAACTCCGCTAACCATCCGCATGGCATCAAAGTACGCCTTGAAAGCGGCGAAGTCGGGCGCGTAAAAGAGATCATACTCTAAGTTTACATGTAAAAGATTTCACTACTCCAAATCGCGAAGACGATCGTAGAGAAAAAGCGGTTTGTCTCCAAATCCAGCAATGCTAGAGGGGGTTGATTGGGTTGAGTGAAATGCAAAAAGAAGCTCTTTGATCTTGAGTACTAAGGCTTTATCCATCTGCTTTGACGCAATCATCGCATCATAAGGTATCTCTTCGGACGTGGCAAGAATGCGAATTTTGTCTTGCTCTTCTTTGGAAAGGGCATGGTAAACTCCATCGTACATAGCCCCTGCATCGATTGATTTTTCCAATAAGGCTTGAATGATTTTTGGATGTTTTTTGAGCATATAAATTTTACCGAGCTCTTTTGCAGGATCAATACCATTTTGGTGCATCATAAAACGAGGGTAAAGATACCCCGAGGTTGAATCAACATCGGTAAATCCAAAACTTTTACCCCTCAAATCGGAAAGGGTTTGAGTAGAACTTTCGCTTAGTGTCACAATCAAACTGTGATAAGAACTTCTCGCATTGCCCAGTTCATCCATAAATTTAATACTCGCAAGATAGGGAATCGCAGGATCTTTAAGGCGCAATGTGGCAAACAGTTTGGGTGAGATAGAAGCGATGTCAACACTGCCTTGCTCCATCAGTGTGATGAGATGATTGTAATCTTTAGAGACCACAAAAACAATCTCTCTATCTAACGCTTTTTCAAGATAATCAATCAGTTCTGCGTGAATTGTTTGAAGCTCCGCAGTGGTTTTATAAGGATTCACCGCAAAAACAAGTTTTTGTTTTTCAGTGGCAAACAGTGCCACACTCAGCAAGAGCAGTATGCTCAAAAATCGTTTAATCTTCATGATCCACCCTGTTCCTTCCGCTGTTTTTTGCTCGGTACAGTGCGTTATCGGCACGCCTTAAAATGCTGTTGGGTGTGTCGCCAACGTGGTATGTGGCAACGCCTAAACTCATCGTGACACGCTGTGGGTAGTGTTCAAAGGTAAATTGGTAGATCTTTGAGCGCATCTGTTCTGCGATAACGAGTGCTCCTTCAAGACTTGTTTGGGGTAAAATGAGTAAAAACTCTTCGCCACCCCAGCGCCCGAGCATATCGCTCGTTCGGATGGATTCACGCATCAGGCGCGCGGTGTGAATCAAAACGTGGTCGCCTATCTCATGACCGTAGGTATCATTGATGGTTTTAAAACGGTCAATGTCGATCATCACAACCGAAAAGAGGTTTCCTCGCTCACTCTCTTTAAGTTTTTGCTCCAAACACTCTTCCAGTTTGCGTCGATTGGAAAGAGAGGTGAGTTGATCGGTACTGCTTAAAAGTTCGAGTGCATTTTGGGTATCGGCGACTTTTTGACTCATATTGAATAGTGCATCAGCAATTTTTTTGACTTCAGGGGTCGTGCGCTCTTTGGTTACCTGTCTAATCGTGGCAATAACGTCTTTAATGCCCAAACGGTCTTCGTAAAAGTCGATCAATACTTGTGCAAGTGCTTTATATTCTCTTAGATGTTTTAGCAGTGTGAAATGAAGGGCAAGAACGAGTATGATGAGCGCAAGTCCAATACCCACAAAAAAGTTGGTACGCGCTTCTTTCAAGGCTGTGAGTTCTTCTTCAGAAGTAAGTCCAATGTTAAAGCTTGCCTCTTTAATGCTGCCTGCTTGGAGCATTACATGTAACGATGAAGCGTTGATGAGTTCTTGGTTTTTGGTGGTAGAGAGCGTTTGATGTTCCGAATGGTAGGTAATGTTCATCGTAGTACCTTGCACCAAAGAGGCGAGCAAGGCATCATCGATAATAAGGGCAACGCTGATGATCCCAATGGGCTTTTGTCCGTACTGCTTAACACGTTTGGCGTAGACTAAACACTCCTCGCCATCGACCAAATCGATACCGATGAACGTGTCATTTTGAAGGGCTTGCTGCACATAAAAGCGCTTTGAGGCATCATCGGCAAAATGAAACTCTGACTCACCTCGGCTGATGATGGTTCCTTGCAGATCAACAAAATGGATTTTATCGGTGGAAGAGGAGAGAAAAAGTCTGCTCCAATTATAAAGCATATCGGTGTCATTGCTGATAATACCTGTCATGACCTCTTGGGAATTGATGAGAATTTGTGCTGTTTTTTGAAGCGATTCGAGTTTGTCTTCAAAGCGCTTTTGAATCATCTCCGATTGGATCAGATTTTTTTGATCAAAGGCTGTTTTTTGGGTCAAATACAGGGATTGAATTTGGTAAATTCCAAACAGTAAAATGACAGCAAGCTGCATGATCGTGAGAAAGAGGATTTTATTGTACAGTTTCATACAGAGGGACTTTAAGGGTTTTCTTGAAGCTATCGTAGAAGTGCTCATCTTTTTTCACAAAGCCAGCACTTGCCCATCCGAGATGTTCTTCAAACGCTTTATTGGAGGGCGCATCTAAAGGAATAGTTTCAAGAATATGGGCAATGCGTTGGCTCTCTTGGTGTGAGATATTTGCAGAGGCAACAATGGCGTCAAGCGGAATGGGCTCAGACGTCGCCAGAATCGTCAAGCGATCTCCGTATGTTTCCAAAGCGTTGTAGTAGGTGCCATCTGACACGGCTCCAACCTCAATTGAATGGCTCATCAGTGCTTCAATGACTTTATCGTGCTTCTTGAGGAAAAAGACTTTCTGAAAAAACGTATACGGGTTGATGTGATGCGCTTCAAAAATCATCATAGGATAGGCATAACCCGAAGTTGACTCTTTATCCGTAAAAGCGAAGTGTTTGTTTTTGGCTTCTTCTAAAGAGGTAATATTGGCGTCTTTCATCGCCACAATAAAAGCTTGATAATAGGGAGTAATCTGCCCATTTTTAGAGTGTTCCATGTAGGTGACAAGGTAGCGAAGGGAGGGGACTCTCTCTTTAAGGAGCACAAAATTTTTCGTATTGACCCAAGCAAAATCAACACTTCTTTCTTCAATACGCTTTGTCAGCTCGTCGTAATCTTTGGTCACAATCAGTTTAAAGGTATCGCCACTTTGGGCACTTAAATACTCCATTAAAGGGGTGAGTGCTTGTATGATTTTAGAGGGTGTGTTGGAAGGATAGGTTGCAAACGTATACTCTTTAGCACTGAGTGTGGTGAAAAGAAAAAGGCAAAAAAGAGCAAGTTTCAATAACATTCAATTCCCAATACCATATAAATTATAGAGGTTGTCCCTAGCCACATTTTAACATAATACTTTAGGAAACAAGTTAAAGAGAATCTTTCTGTAACTCTTTTGTAAGTTTTAAAGCAGTGGCGTTCTATACGACTTTACGTGGGTTTGTGAAAGTCCTTTGCACCATCGAATTTGTAAGCCATGCGAGCGATCCAAGCTCTCCTTTGGAAATGAGCAGGTGTTCGCGCTTTTCACAACGTTTTAGAGGGATGCGTAAGTCAGTTTTGCTTTACATGTAAAAGAATTAACGCACAAAATTGGTCATAATTTTGGCTTCTTGAAGAGGTGCTACGATGTTGTTTGCTTTCTCATTTTGCATGATTTTGAGTGTCCATGCCATGTTCTTACCCAAAACTCTAGCGATTTGTATACCTTCTAAATCTTCATGTACTTCCCCCTGAACTCTTCCGTGCGCGACATTCCAATAGTTTGTTGTTGGCATAATCATCTCGGCATAGGTCAGATAGTGATTCATCGCATCAAACGTGCTCACACCGCCTGAGCGACGAACGGCTACGATACTTGCACCCACTTTGTGACGGAAAAGATTGCCATTGGCGGAAGAGACGTAAAAAACACGATCTAAAAAGGACTTCATCGTTCCTGCAATGCCCGCCCAATGCACCGGTGTTCCAAGTATGATGCCATCGGCTTCTTTCATTTTTTGGATGTACTCATTGACATACACATCATCTTTGGCGACACAGCGTTCATCTTTGTTTTTCGCACAGGCACCACAGCCAAAACAGCCTCGGATGGTTTTATTGCCGATGTGTAAGATCTCTGTGGTGATCCCCTCTTTGGCTAATTCCTGTGCAATCGTATCAATAAGCTGTGCGGTATTTCCATTTTTATTTGGACTTCCATTGATCGCTACTATGTTCATATGCTTTCATCTCCTCATTTTTTGGGTACTTGATAGTTTAATTGTAACGCATTGTGCCTCGCAACCGATAGACAATTTATAGCAATTCATTGCCTATTTCTACAAAGTATTGTTTTACATGTAAAGATGATTTTTGACACTTCTTTACAATATAACGCATTTGCAACATACGCTCGCTATGATTCACTCAACGAAATAATAAGGAGTTATAATGAGTATTTCAAAGCAGCTAATAGTGATGCTTTGTATCGCTATCTTGGGCATTTTTACGGTTTTTGGCATTAGTTATACCAGCATGGAAAAAGTATACGATCAAACCAATTATGGCAATGTCAATTCGCTTCCAAGTGTTGTGCTTCTCAATAAATTATTAAACGACGCTTTGCGTTTAAGACTTTACATGTGGCAGCATATTGGCGCTGGTGATAATCAAGAGATGGAACTAGCAGTTGAAAAAAAGATTAGTGACATCAAAGAAAGACTCACAAGTGACTTTAAAAAATATGAGCCAATGATTTCTGATGAAAAAGATAGAGAATTTGTGACAAAAGATAAAGCGCATGTCGAAATGTACTTTGTACTATCCGATCAGGTCATTAAGCTATCACGGGAACACAAAGAAAAAGAGGCACAAGTATTATTGATGAGTAAACAGACGGAATTATCAGCTTTGTCAATGTTGTTGGAAGAGCACATCAATTACAATATCACGCTTGCCAACAGTGAAGCAGACCATGCGGTGACGTACAAAAACTTTGCATCAACAATTATGATAGTACTCGCTGTTACAGTAGCCATTACGACGCTTTTTGTCAGCATTTTTATTCGTCGCAATATTATCCACGGTGTTCATCTTATTCGCGATAGTATGGTAGGCTTTGTGCATGATAAAAACCTCAATTTTAGAATCCAATACCAAAAGAAAAATGAGCTTAAAGATATCGTCGAGAGCTTTAATGCGTTGGTTATAACCTTAGAGCAAACCATCGTCGATGCTAAAAACTCGTCTACTGAAAATGCCTCTGTCTCGCATGAGCTCAGTACAACGAGTATGCAAATCGGACGCAATGCAGAGACAAGTACGACCATCGTAGAAAATACCATCCAAGAGATCGCAACGATCAAAACGTTCGTGCAAGAGACGGCGACGCTTTCCGAGAAGATGAAACTAAGCATCACCGAAGCGGGTCAAAAACTCGATAACGCTAAAAATGAAGTCATCACTCTTCGCAACGAAGTAGGGCTTGCCAGTGAAGCGGAGAGCGCTCTGGCTCAAAAACTAGAGCAGATGAGCCACGATGCAGAACAGGTCAAACAGATCTTAACCGTCATCTCTGATATTGCCGATCAAACCAACCTTTTAGCACTCAATGCCGCCATTGAAGCAGCCAGAGCGGGGGAACATGGGCGAGGATTTGCTGTTGTTGCGGATGAAGTGCGAAAACTAGCTGAACGTACTCAAAATTCCCTCACCGAGATCAATGCGACGATTAATGTCATCGTCCAATCCATCGTTGATTCATCCGAACAGATGGGTAGAAATGCCAAAAATATCCAACGCTTGTCCGATGTCTCAACAGGCGTGGAAGCAACCATTCTTGGAACCACAACCGTGATGCAAGAGAGTGTCGTCTCCGTCACTACCAGTGCAGCAAACTCTATTCGGATTGCCAGTGATACCGACAGAATTGTCTCCATGGTGACTAATATCAACTCACTTACCAGTGAAAATGCCAGAAGTGTCGAAGAGATCGCCTCTGCGGCAGATCATCTCTCGAAATTGGCTGAAAACCTTAATGGCAAGTTGAACCAATTTAAGTCGTAACCGCATTGTGGAGATAAAGTCCATGCTTTATCTCCTCCACCTCTTTTACAATCCAAGCAGCATAAACGCCAAAGAGAGCATCACGATGCCAATCATCACTTCCAAAATTTTCCATGAAATCGGTTTTTGAAAAATCGGCGTTAAAATCCTAGCTCCATAGCCGAGTGAAAAGAAAAACACAAACGATGAAGTCATAGCACCCAGCCCAAACAGCGGAGCAAGTTCACCAAATTTAGTTGAAACGGAGCCGAGTAAAATGACCGTATCAAGATACACATGCGGGTTTAGCCACGTAAAGGCAAGCACAAGTAAAATCGTTTTAAAAAGCGAAGTAGTCGGTTGATCCAGCGGACTCAGCTCATGCGACATGCTCCACGCCGAGTAAAAACTTTTCAAACCATAGATAAATAAAAAGGCAAAACCACCATACTTTGCAACCGTTTGCAAAGAGGGAAACTGCTCGACCAAATAACCAAACCCCGAAACACCAGCGAAAATTAAGATGGCATCAGAGAGTGCGCAGACAAAGCAGATCACAAACACATGCTCTTTTTTAATGCCTTGTTTCAACACAAAAGCATTCTGCGCCCCAATGGCAAGGATAAGAGAAAAACCAAGACTAAAACCTGAGATAAATGCGTTCATCATATGCTCTTTTGTAGCTTAAAGATTAGATTGAATAATTTCAATTTTAGATAAATTATATTTTTCTAAAATATCAGTAATTACCTTATAGTACCACTTAGGAGCATATGGAGATAGATATATTTTTGATATTAGATTAGCAGTATTAATTTTACAATGAACTACGGGGGTTTGAAGATATAGAGCTTTCCTAATAGGTTCTATTTCTTCATGAGTCTTTAAATGTAATAATTGATCTTCAATAATTCTGGGATATGATAATAGAAGCCTAAATTCATTTTCTGATTTATATTCTTTTCTTTTTATGGTGAATGCAGTCAAAGTATTTAATTGCCAGTCAATATCATCATCTGCATAATCTAAATAGCGTATTTCTGTTGGGTAAACATCTTCTGATGATTCAATAGATTTTTTTAGACGTTCGTAATCAGTTTTTATAGCAATTCCATTTTCTTTTGAATATATTTTCCACATATGAACCATTTCATGATTTTCTTTGCACCAACAGTTTAAATAAACAGTTTTCTTTCCTTCATTAAATATTCTAGCAGAGCTAAAATTTTTGTATTCTGGATCTAATTTACCTTCTTTTACTGATTGTTGAATAGACAATTCTAAGGAGTTTGCAGTTTGTTGTGGTAGTATTCCTTCATTTTTATCTTCAAATAAATCTGCTCTTACAAAAGTTAAAGTTTCACTTGATATAAGTGATAAAAAAGATGGAATATCCATATACCTCCAGAGATCAATATTTTCCTGAGGAAGAGTTAATACGTGATGATTTTCATTTATTGGCATGTGTTTTACTTATGAAATTAAGATGGATATATCAAGGTGCATTATATAACAAATTATTTTTTAAATGAAAAATGCGCTCCACTAAAAGTACCACACCAACGGCAACGACACTGTACTCAAATACCCCAGCGACCTTTTGTGCCCAGAAGCTATGAAGCAGTGCAAGAGCTAGTGCTAAATAAACCGCTTTATGGTACTTTGAAAGCTTGGCAAAAAGTTTTTTAAACGAGGTGAGTGCCATGAAAAGAAGGATGATGAACGCAATTGCACCGATATAGATGAACGGTTTTTTGAGGCTTTTTTCAAAGATCGTGATGAAGTCAAATTCACTGTCTAGGACGATAAAAACGCTTACATGTAAAAGGGTGTAGGCAAACGCAAGCAAGCCAATAGTTTTGCGATAACGGAGTAAGTTTTGTCCACAGACTCTTTTACATGTAGAAGGTACGAGTGAGAGCAACAAAAGCGAAATTGCCCCGACGCCTGTGTAATTGTAGAGCATTTTAATCGGGTCGATGGCGCTTTCGAGTTTGTAGTATGCAAACCCTAATGGAAGCAGGGCAAAAAGGACGAGGAGGGCTTTCAAATGAACTTCCTTAAATCCATTCCTGCGTAAAGTCCTGCGACCTCTTTTTCGTAGCCATTAAATGGCAAAGTCTCTTGTTTGGTCAGTTTTCCAAGCAAGCGCTCTTTGGCTTGACTCCATCTTGGGTGATCGACCGCGGGGTTGACATTGGCGTAAAAGCCGTACTCTTTGGCATCGATGGCTTGCCATGTGTTGAGCGGTTCGCTCTCCACGCATTCGATAAGATCGAGCGATTTGATGGATTTAAAGCCATATTTCCATGGCACGACAAGACGAATTGGAGCGCCATTTTGTGGGAGCAGGCGTTTGCCGTACATACCCACGGCGATAAATGTGAGCGGGTTGCGCGCCTCGTCCATGCGCAAACCTTCAACGTAAGGATGCGGAATGGAGGCAAAGATGCCTTTGGCTTGGTCGGGAAAGAGGCTAGGGTCGTGGCGCGTCGTGAACTTGACGTATTTGGCTTTGCTGTTTGGCTCTAGGTAGTCGAGGAGTTTGTAAAGCGGAAAGCCGATCCACGGAACGACCATCGACCAGCCCTCAACGCAGCGAAAACGGTAAATCCGCTCTTCGAGTCCAAATTTGGCGATGAGTTCATCCACGCCTAAGCTCTGTTTGGTTTTGAGATCACCTGAGACAGTGACATTCCATGGGTCTGTCTTCATCTTTTGCGAAAGCTTGACGGGGGCGGTTTTATCGGTGGAAAATTCGTAAAAATTGACATAGTTGGTGATCTGCTCAAACGTGTTGGGTGAGAGTTTGAGCGGGTTGGGATCGGGTGTATACATGAGGCTCATATCTAGGGGCGTGTCGGCTAAAAGCTGTGAGATAGCTGTGCTACTTACCAGTGCGCCTGCTCCTAGTTTTAAAAAGTCTCTACGTGCTTCAAACAGTGCCTCAGGGGTGATGTGCATGGCAAACTCCTCACGTGAATTTGCCTTATTTTAACAGAAAACTATCAACAAAAAATCAATGATTTTTAAGCCACGCGTCGATCATCATTCGAGCGATGGATGTCTCATGAGACAGAGGTGGAAGCGCATCAATTTTAAACCACTGCGCATCTTCGATCTCCTCTTCTTGAATGTGAATCTCACCGCTTTCGTATTCGGCAAAAAAGCCAAGCATCAAGGAGTGTGGAAACGGCCAGGATTGCGAGCCAAAGTAGCGAAGATTTTTCACGCGAATGCCCACTTCTTCATACACTTCGCGGTGAAGGGCTGCTTCGACACTTTCGCCTGCTTCGACAAAGCCTGCTACTAGACTGTACACACCTTCTCTAAAGTAGGGAGAGCGTGCTAAAAGTAGCTCATCGCCACGCACGATGAGGGTGATGCATGCGGGCGAAAGACGTGGAAAGATGTAGTTGCCACAGGAGCAGCCCAGGGATGAAAATTTTGAAGTATAACCTACAGGTGCGCCACAACGACCGCAGAATTGGTTGTCGTAAAGCCAGTGTGCAAGTTGTTTGGCACGTGCGAGCATCGCAAAAAGGTGCGGTGGGTAAAGCCCTAGAAAATGGCGTAAATTGGTTTTTACGAGACTTTGAGGCAGTGGCGTACTTTTCTCCCATGCAAAGAGGATGTACAACTCTTCATCAAACGAACCAATGTGAAAGCGATGTTTGGGCTCACCTAAAAGGGCAAAAAACTCCATGGATGGCAATGTGCCGTCTTCCCTCATCAAAATATCGCTACCGCAAAAGCCGATGACCGTCCCTGTTTTGTCGTCCGCAGGCATAAAAAATAGGGTCAATTTGAGTGCAGTTGTCTCTTCAAGCATACGAAAACCTTTTTACATGTAAAGTGTAAAATGATAGCAAATTCTGGTTAAAGCATGCCCAAAGAGGTACTCTCCTTGGGCAAAAACGTTACGCGGTTTTGAATTGAGCCAACGTATTGCTCAATGTGGAAGAGAGCTTGGAGAGGTGCTCGGCTGCTGCTGCGATCTCTTCCACACTTCTGGCATTGGAGCTTGAGAGGGTGTTGATTTCGCTGATTTTTTCGATGACGGCTGTTTTGATGAGTTTGACATTGCCATTGGCTTTACCCACGACCTCTTCGGTTGCATGCGTGCTTTGTTCGAGCATCTCTACGGCATCATTTGTTTGGGTGGTGACTTGGGTGGAAAATTCGGAAAGTTCATGGATGCGTTTAGCGTTGTGGTTCATCTCGCCACTGATGTCGCTGATGGACTGAACGATGACATTGACCGTGGCGTTGGTCTCGATAAGGCTTTTTTGGGTGCGTTCGGCGAGTTTTCGTACTTCATCTGCCACCACGGCAAATCCACGTCCATGCTCTCCTGCGCGCGCCGCTTCAATGGCGGCATTAAGCGCCAAAAGATTGGTCTGATCGGCAATATCGCCGATGACATCCAAGACGGATTTGACCTGTTCAGCTTCGCTTGAGAGACGATTGAGGCGCTCATTGATCGCCGCTTCGGCTTCGGCGGTTTGGCTGAGTTGGGTGAGTGTTTCATTGAGCAGTTCTTGTGCGCTGAGCAGACTCTTGTGCGCATGAGCGGTGATCTCCTTGACATTTTGAGACTGCGCACTCGCCTCTCCAATCGCTTTGGCAACCTCTTTGGCATCATTCGTAGTTTCAAAAACGACTTTGGCTTCTTCTTCAGCGCGCTTGCCGATCTGGAGGCTTGTACTGGAGAGCTCTTCGGCAACGGAGGCATTTTCAAGCGCATTGCTTTTGGCTTGGTTGAGTGCTTGCGCAACATCAGCGATCAGCGCGTTGATGGAGCTTACAATGTCATTGATCTCATCTTTGGTTCCTGTGGCGATTCCTACGCTGAGATCTTTGCTCTGGCGCATCTTCTCACAGGCCGTTTTGGCATGTGCCACAGAGTTTTTAATGGAGCGTGTGACGATAAAAAAGATCGTGAAAACAAAGAGAAAAATCACGCCAAGGGAGAGTTGTGATGTGAGTTTATTGGAATCCAGACGGTCAAAATTATTGGTTTTCACGCTGAGGGTTAAGTCATCCAATTTCTCGGTAATGACGACAAACGCTTTGCTACTTTTTTGGTAGTATTCATCCAATTTTTTAGCATCTTCTGGGTGCGTTTGCGCAAAGCTTGGTTCGTGTATCGTTGCGCCATAGTGTCCAAACAGTTGCATACGCGGACTATTGATATCATGCCATTGTATGAGCAAATTTTTAAGTTTTTCGATGCGTTGATGGTTTTGTGGACTCATGAGCATCTGCTTTAACGCTTCCAAATCAACCAACAATTTTTGATACGTTTTTTCGTATTTATCAAGATCGATCTGTTTAAAATAGAGTTGATAATCACGCTGTTGAATGCGAAATTCTAAAATGGAATTTTCGATGTCTGCAATCGTGGTCAAGCGAATGGCAGCCATTTTGGCATCGTTCGCCTCTTTGATAATCTCAACACCGATGGCACTAAAACCTAGGAAAATAACGGCAAGCAAAAAGACAAGCTTGTTTTTGATGGAAGCTAAATACATAACGCCCCTTTAGAGTTTTGGTGTGTATGGTATCGGCTTTGCGTAAATTATATGTAAATTTAAAAGAAAAAATAAGGAAATACAAATAAAGTACTTGATATATGTCATATCAAAAAAACGTCAATTTTTCTAAAATAACCCAAATATTTTTGGGAGCAGGGTGTGATAAAACGTTATGTGCAAAGAATGAAGCCAAAGTCACAGCCACCTTCGCGCAAGCCGTTGAGCAAAATACTCTGGTCAGGGTTCAGGGCATTTTTAGGAATTTATTTTGTGGCTATTTTTGGGTATTATTTCGCCATGGAGGAGACCTTTTTTCTCTTGGGTTCGTTTGGTGCTTCGGCTGTGTTGATTTATGGAGCGCCGCAAGCGGACTTTTCACAACCGCGTAATATTATCGGTGGACATGTTCTCTCAGCCGTTGTAGCAGTTTTTTTGATGAAGTTTTTTTCACCCTTTTTTTCGATAGAGCTTTTATGCGCCCTTTCGGTATCGCTTTGCATTATGGTGATGCATGTAAGCCGTACGATGCATCCACCAGGAGGCGCAACCGCGCTTATTTACATTATGGGCAATGAACAGATTCATACATTAGGTTGGCTTTATCCATTCTCACCGATTGGCTTGGGAGCACTCATTATGCTTTTAGTTGCACTTTTGGTCAATAATTTTTCGTCAAATAGCAAAAGGCATTATCCGACCTATTGGTGGTAAAAATCTTTACATGTAAACAGGTACAACGCAAATGTCACGCATGTAATGTATAATTGCCTATCAAAAATTTCAAAGGTTATGGGTGATGCGAAAAGAGTACTTAAAAATTTTAGAATGCGTAGGACATGGGGTTTGGGAGTGGCATCCACTGAGTAATCGCATGACGCTTTCACCGCAATGGATTACGATGTTGGGTTATGAATGTGAGGCATTTGAGCAGACCAAAGAGCGCTGGATGTCGCTCATTCACCCCGAAGATATTAGTTACTGCCTCAATGAACTTACAGCGCTTCTGAGTGGCAGAAGCAAACATTACCACCATCAACACCGCATGTTGTGCCATGATGGAAGTTATAAATGGGTGCTCGATCAAGCCAAAGTGATCGCGCACAATGAGGATGGGTATCCGACCAAAGTGGTGGGAACACACACCGATATTCACGATCTTAGAACCACCCTTGAGATGTACAAACAACAACGCAAATAGGCGTTACATGTAAAGCTTACAAATCGATCTCAATCCCCACAGGGCAATGGTCTGAGCCTTCGATGTGGTTTAAGATAAACGCATCTTTCAAACGAGGCTCTAGCTCTTTGGAGATGAAAAAATAATCAATCCGCCACCCGACATTACGCTCACGTGCTCCAAAGCGGTACGACCACCACGAATAGGCATCTGTGATGTCGCCGTGGATGTGTCTGAACGTATCGATGTAGCCTTTCTCCAAAAGAGTATCGATCCAAGCGCGCTCAATGGGCAAAAAGCCAGAAGTATCTTCATTGGCTTTAGGATTTTTAAGATCAATCGCACGGTGCGCCGTGTTGACATCCCCACAGATGATGATCCCTTTGCCCTCAGCTCTTAACGCTTCGGTATGCGCTAAAAAATCACTGTAAAATTTCATCTTATGCGCAAGACGTTCTTCACTTTGTTGACCGTTGGGAAAGTAGACGTTAAACAAAACAACATCGCCAAAATGGTGCTCCAAAATGCGCCCTTCATGCGTATGGTCGATGTGCC
>DBTO01000021.1:14157-26872 GCA_002307095.1 Sulfurospirillum sp. UBA1314 | reverse complement strand
TATGGTCGATGTGCCACGCGGTGTCGGTTTTATCAAACGTGCGCGTTGAAAAACTCATCGTCCCCGAATACCCTTTCTTAGAAGCCGAATTGATATGGTTACATGTAAAAGTGTGGTTAAAAAGTGGCTCAGGAATCTGCTCCGCTTCCGCTTTAATCTCTTGCAAGCACAAGACGTCAGGACACAGCTCATCCACCCATGCAAACGCGTTTTTGTTCGCAACCGCACGAATGCCATTGACGTTCCAAGATATTAGTTTCATTGATTTCCCTTTTTACATGTAAAGCGCAGTTTTTTAAAGTTTTAATGCCATAATAATAGCAGAAGAGGGGCAAATGTCTTGAAATTCACGGGTGTTTTGGATGCTTTGAGGCGTTTTCGCTCGTCCTATTTTTTCAAATCCATAACGCTCAAAATAGTGCTCCGCCGTTGTGGTCAGCAGATACACGGTTTGAATGTTTTCATTGGCACAAAAGCTAAGCAGATACGCGAGCATCTTCTCCCCAAGCTTTTGGTTTTTGAATTCCTCTTGAACGCACAATGAACGCAAAAGCGCTTCGTTACCATAGGTTTCGATGCCGATAGTTGCGACAATTTTTTCATCGATTAAGCCGACAAAAAATGTGATATTTTTTTCATCAATATCTGCTGTCGGGAGTTGGTTAGATGCCAGCAAATGTGTGATGGCTCGGTACTCGTTTTCTGCCGCTTTTCGCAGGGTTAATTCCATCATGGCTCCTTTTACATGTAAAGACTAAACAAGGCTTAAAAGCACGATTAAAAGAATCGGTGGTGTGACGAGCAAGCCAAATTTGGAGTAGTCCCAAAAGCTGATTTTGACTCCTTTTTTTGCCATAACGTGAAGCCATAAAAGGGTTGCAAGTGAGCCAAAAGGGGTCATTTTTGGTCCTAAATTGCACCCGATGATATTGGCATACGCTAAAGCAGTGTTTGGAATGTCGTGAAGCGCTATATCCATGATCATGACGCTGGGCATATTGTTCATAAGCGCACTTAAAATGGCGGCGATAAAGCCTGTTCCCACGATGGCGATCGTATTGCCCTGCGCATTGAGCTCGTTTAAAATGTGGGTGAGATAGGTCGTCAGCCCCGCGTTTTTAAGTCCGTATACGACGATGTAGAGCCCGATGCTAAACCAGACGACTTGCCACGGAGCGGTTTTGATGGTCTGCCACGGCTTGGCGGCTTTAAAATACGTTGCAATGGCTAAGAACAGAAGTGCTCCACCCAAAGCGATAAAGCTAATCGGTACATGGTAAAGCTCTCCCACAAAATAGCTTCCCATCAGTGCTGCGATGAAAAACCAACTGAGGTAAAACAGCGGTTTACTTTTCAAAACATCATCGGGATTTTTTAAGAGTTCCACGTTTACATGTAAAGGAATATCTTGGCGCAAAAGAAGCCACAAAATAGCGATAGAGACGAATGTGCTGACCACGTAGGGTGTAAACATGACGCTTAAGTATTTTGCAAAGCCGATGTGAAAATAATTGGCGGTAACAATGTTGGTCAGGTTGGAAAAGACAAAGGGAAGTGAAGCCGAATCGGAGATAAACCCGCCTGCGAGTAAAAATGCCACAATCGTTTTAGCCTCAAGCTTTAAAATGCGCATCTTAGCCAGTAAAATTGGGGTCAAAATAAGCACCGCGCCATCGTTGGCAAACAAAGCAGAGATGATGGAACCAAGGAAGAGCGAATAGACAAACATCAGATGCCCATTGCCTTTGGAAAATTTCGCCATCTTGATCGCGCACCATTCAAAAAAGCCGATCTCATCGAGGACGAGTGAAAGAATAATGATGCCAATAAACGCCAATGTTGCATCCCAAACGATGCTTGTTACCACTAAAACATCCGCAAAACTTACCACACCTAAGAGGAGGGCAAAACACGCTCCGATGATCGCAGAGGTACCGATCTGAAGTCCACGCGGTTGAATGATAACCAAAAGCAGGGTGATGAGAAAAAGCGAAAACGCTAAAATCATTTCTCATCCTTACAGACACAAGGTTTCGTCGGTATTTGAAGATCAAGATAGCTTATCTCTTCCAAACAGGCAAGCCTAAAACGATCCAGAGGGGAGCGAACCGTATAATACGCCCATTTCCCACGCCGATCAACCCGTAAAAACCCCGCATCTTTGAGGATTTTAAGATGGCGAGAGACGCGCGACTGAATCATTGAAAACGCCTCTTCGATCTCACAGACACATACTTCGCCATTTTTGTGAATAAAATGAAGAATTTGAAGACGCGTTTCGTCATTGAGGGCACCAACCGTTTTTAAAAAAGTATCCATGAGCTTCTCTTTGTATTAATTTGGCGTAGTATAGCACAAAAAAGTTTCATATCAAGATATATTGATTTAACGAAGTGTGTTATAATGCTAAAAACAAAAAGGCACACGATGGAACTTCACACATGGTTTTTGTACGCAATAGTCGCACTTATCGCAATTATCAGCCCAGGTCCTGCAGTACTTTTGGCAATCAATAACTCTGTAATGTATGATCTTAAAGCAGTCTCTTTTTCATCGCTTGGCAATGTTGTTGGGCTATTTGTCCTCTCAAGTGCCGCAATGTTGGGGCTTGGAGTTGTCTTGAAAACTTCAGCCGTGCTTTTTTTAACATTTAAAATTTTAGGTGCTTGTTATCTTATTTACATTGGGATCAAGCAGTTTCGTGCCTTCGGAAATATTTTTAAACAGGTGGATCTTGAACATCATAAACGTAGAGCGCATTATGCAAAGATTTTTCAAAAAGCTTTTTTGATTTGTATCACGAATCCAAAGCCGATCATCTTTTTTACGGCACTTTTCCCACAATTTCTCAATCTCGAAGCACCACTTTTGGAGCAATTTTTCATCTTAACAGTGACCTTTATGGTATTTTCGTTTTTCACACTCATGGGTTATGCGTATTTTACAAGACGACTTAAGTCATGGTTTTTGACCCATCAAAGAGCATTATGGTTTAACCGCATCAGCGGAGCGATTTTCATCGCTCTTGGTTTTGGACTTTTAGGACTTGAACGCAAGTGAGGTTTTCTCTTTAATCTTCATGATGAGATAGAAAAATAACGGTACAAAAAAGACGCCGATGAGGGTGAGGGTGACCATGCCTCCCACAACCGTTGTTCCGATAACATGACGGCTGTTGGCTCCAGCACCTGAACTTAGGGCGAGCGGTAATGTACCTGCAATGAACGCAAACGAGGTCATGATGATCGGGCGAAAACGAATCTTCGCTCCTTCGATCGTTGCATCAAGCAAGCTAAAGCCTTCTTCCATTTTTTGCAGCGCAAATTCCACCATCAAAATCGCATTTTTAGCCGAAAGCCCGACAAGGGTGATGAGTCCTATTTGGAAGTAGATGTCGTTTTGAAGGCCTCGAAGCCAGATGAAAAGTTCCGCACCAAGCAGCGCAAAAGGAACGGCTAATACAATTGCCCAAGGGATCATCCAGCTCTCATAAAGTGCCACCAAAATCAAAAAGATGAAGACGATGGCAAACACAAAGGAGAGATTGCCTGTTTCTAAGAGTTTTTTCTCTTGCAATGACGCACCACCCCACGCGATGGAGTAGCCAGATGGTAGTACTTCCGCTGCGATCTCTTCCATGATTTTAAGTCCCTCACCAGAGGAGTAACCTATGTTGGTTTCACCTAAAATTTGAGCGGAAGGAAACATATTGAAACGTTTGGTGATGTTAGGATTGATGACGCGTTTAAGGGTTACAAGCTCGCTAAGAGCGATAAAATTTCCATCATTAGACTTGATAAAAATATCACCATAGTTTTTGATATCTTCCCTAAAATCACCTTTGGCTTGGACATTGACGCGGTAATTGCGCCCAAACAGGTTGACATCGTTAACGTAGACATTTCCAAACGTGGCTTGAATGGTAGTGTAAATGTCGGCGATATCAATCCCGTACGCTTTTACTTTTTGATTATTGACCTCGATGCGAAATTGAGGCGTGTTGGAACTGAGTGTACTGCGAACCGAACGAAGCTCTTTACGCTCACTCGCACGCATCACAATCTCTTTGGCATAACTCTCTAATTGCTCGTAGCTTCCGCCCATTCTGTTTTGCAGGTACATCTCAAAACCGCCTGAAACACCCAGACCGCTGATGGCAGAAGGTGAAACCGCGACAATACGCGCTTCTTTATTGGATGAGAGTTTTTGAATAATATCTTTCGCCACCGCGTCAACGCTCTGGTTTGCCTCGGTGCGTTGATCCCAATCGACAAGACGGACATAACTGTATCCTGCCTCCGTGGTGTAGGCTTTTGAACTAAAATCTGAGCCTGAAAAACCGCCAACTTTATCGACAGAGGGATTTTGGAGCGCTATATCGCCCACGGCAAGATTGATCTCATGGGTGCGCGAAAGTGACGCTGCTGCAGGCAGTGACGTCGTGGCAAAAAAGACACCTTTGTCCTCTTTGGGAACCAGTCCTGAGGGGATGATGCCCAAAAGTTTGGTAATCGCAAAGATCATAATGCCAAAGAGAAGTAGGTTGAAAAGGCTGTAACGAATGGCATTTTTAACGATTTGCCCAAAATGCTGGGTGATGTAATCAAACAGTGTGTTAAATTTTTGAATGAGCCAAAACGGTTTCTCTTCCTCTTTTTTCAAAAGCAAAGAACACAGCGCTGGGGTCAAAGTAAGTGCAACCAGCCCTGAAATCGTCACTGAGATAACAATGGTAATCGCAAATTGTCGGGACATGGTACCACTAAGCCCTCCCATAAACGAAGCAGGCACGAACACAGCACACAAGACTAAAACAATGGCGATAACCGGCGCAGTGATCTCTTGCATCGCTTTTATCGTCGCTTCTTTGACACTGAGATCTTCTTTTCTTAAAATACGCTCAACATTTTCAATGACAATAATCGCATCATCCACCACCAATCCAATGGCAAGCGTCAACCCAAAAAGGGTCAGAAGGTTGATGGAAAAGCCTGTGGCATAAAAGCCTGCAAACGCTCCGATGATGGAGACAGGAATGGCAAGAACGGGGATTATCGTCGCTCGAATGTTCCCTAAAAAGAGATACACAACAAAGATAACCAACGCAATTGATTCCATCAACGTAATCACAACTTCGTGAATAGAGGCTCTTACAAACGTCGTTGGATCGTACGTAGCGTCGATTTTCAGCCCATCGGGAAAGCCTTTTTTGAGTTCATCAATTTTTTTATCAAGTAGGTCGGAGACTTCAAGCGCATTGGCTTTGGAGGTGAGCGTGATGCGCAGCATCGAGGTTGGTTCTTTGTTAAAGAGTCCTTTGAAAAAATAACGCTCTGAGCCTAGTTCAATGTTCGCTACGTCGCTTAGCTTTAATGCCGAGCCGTCTGGGTTGGATTTGACCAAGATTTGCCCAAACTCTTCAGGTGAATTGAGCCTGCCTGTCGAGGTCACGGTGTAGGTAAACGCAATATTTTTTTGAATCGGCTCTTGCCCAATTTGCCCCATAGGATACTGCTCATTTTGTGCTTTAATGGCGCTAATGACTTCAGCCGTCGTGAGATTGTAAAACGAGAGTTTTTGCGGATCAATCCAGACGCGAATCGAGTACTCTTGATTTCCAATGACAACCGCTTCGGAAACACCAGGGATGCGTTTGAACTCTTCTAAGATGTTGTTGATCGCGTAGTTGGACATAAAAACTGTGTCGTAACGGTTGTTCTCCGAGGTGAGAGCGAGGACACGAAGCGTATCATTGGAGCGTTCAGCCACTTCAACGCCTTGACGATTGACTGCGTCAGGAAGCTTACTCTCCGCCAGCCGCACACGGTTGTTGACATCAAGCTTTGCTTGCGCCATATCGGTTCCTACCTCAAAATAGAGGTTCATGGTCAGAAGCCCACTGGGTGAAGTCGTCGACATCATATAAAGCATATTATCCACGCCATTAATTTGCGCTTCTAAAACAGAGGCTACGGTATTTTCAAGGGTGATCGCATCCGCACCTGAATAGGTCGTGGAGACGATGATTTGCGGAGGGACAACATCGGGGTACTCTTGAACCGGTAAAGAGCGAATCGCCATAATGCCAGCGATGATGATAATAAGCGAAACAACGATAGCAAAATTGGGTCGGTTGATAAAAAATTTAGAGAACATCTGGATTACTACCTTTACCGTGTTTACAAAATGTCACATTTTAACTAAATTTTCTTAATAATGATGCGCTATAATCGCAGTATTAAAGAGGAGTTAACGAATGGAAATTATTCATTTTGAGCATGTGAATGTCGCGTATGATGAGCAGGATGTTTTGCATGACATTCATTTAAGCATCAACGAGGGACAACATACGGTGATTTTAGGAGGAAATGGTTCGGGAAAATCGACGCTTTTAAAGCTTTTTTCCAACGATCTTTATCCGCGTTTTAGCGACACAACGACCAAAGAGGTGTTTGGTAAAAAGGTGTGGGATATTTGGGAGCTCAAAAAGCATTTAGGTATCATCACGAACGATCTACACTACCAATTTAGCGAACGTGCGCCCGATCTCAACGCCTTTGAAGTGATACTCTCAGGCTTTTACAGCAGTTTTCACATCTACGAGCATCAAGAATTTTCACCTTTACATGTAAACAAAGTAGAAGAGGTTTTGGACTTTTTAGGCATACGCCATTTACGCAACAAACGCATCTCCGAGATGTCCACAGGGGAACTTAGAAAGTGCATCATAGCGCGTTCTTTAGTCCATGAACCCAAAGCGATGATACTCGATGAGCCAACGGTGGGTTTAGACATCAAAGCACAGCTCAATTTTATAGAGATGATACGCAAAATTGCAGCGCATCGAACGATCATTTTGGTCACGCATCACTTGGAAGAGATTTTTGAAGAGATTTCGCATGTGGTGTTGATCAAAGAGGGGCGCATCGTAGCGCAAGGTGCTAAAGAGGCACTGCTAGACGATGCGCATCTCTCAGAAGTTTTTGATCTGCCTTTACATGTAAAGTGTGAAAAAGGGCGTTATTTTGTTCAAAGTGTGGGGTGATTAAACTTTTTTACAACCCTCTTTGGGTAAAATTTTAACAAATCAAGTGATTCCTAAGGATAATCAATGAGTACGATTAGCGGAAAAGTATGGTACTTTGGCGATAACATCGACACCGATCTTATCATCGCAGCGCGTTACCTTAACACCTCAGACCCAAAAGAGTTAGCCAAGCATGTTATGGAAGATGCTGACCCTGAGTTTGTGAATAAAGTGAAAGCAGGTGACATCATCGTTGCGGGTGAAAACTTTGGCTGTGGAAGCAGTCGTGAGCACGCTCCCATCGCACTTAAGGCTGCAGGTGTGAGTGCCGTGGTTGCCAAAAGTTTTGCGCGTATTTTTTACCGCAATGCGTTTAACACAGGACTTCCCATTTTTGAACTGGCTGAAACCGATGCGATTAAAGAGGGCGACACTATCGCTATTTCTATGGAGAGTGGCGAAGTGAAAAACGGTGCAAAAACCTACAAATTTACCCCGATTCCTCCGTTTATGCAAGAGCTTCTAGGATGCGGCGGATTGATGAATTATGCAAAAAAAGAGATAACGAAATGAAAAAAATCTACAAAATAGCGGTTATTAGAGGCGATGGCATCGGTCCTGAGATCGTGGATGAAGCGATCAAAGTTTTAGACAGTGTCTGTGCAAAAGAGGAGTTTGAACTCCGTTATGAAGACTACCTCATGGGTGGCGTTGCGTATGATTTTAAAGGCACACCTCTTCCGGATGAGACGATTGAGGGTTGTTTGAAAAGTGACGCGGTATTATTTGGTGCCATTGGTGGTGAAAAATGGGACACGTTGCCTCGTGAATTTCGCCCAGAAACAGGACTTTTGAAGCTTCGTAAAGCGCTTGGTTTGTTTGCAAACCTTCGTCCAACGGCTATTTTTGATGAACTTTTAGATGCGAGTACGCTGAAACCTGAAGTACTTAAAGGCGTTGATCTTCTCGTTGTACGTGAGCTGATCGGGGGCATTTACTTTGGTGAACCGCGTGGCAATGATGGCTTTAAAGGCTACAATACGATGGTCTACACCAAACCTGAGATCGAGCGTATTGCCCATATGGCATTTGAATCAGCAATGAAACGTCGTAAAATTGTCTGTTCGGTTGATAAAGCCAATGTTTTAGAGGTCTCTCAACTCTGGCGTGATACCGTCATCGAAGTTTCAAAACAGTACCCTGAAGTCACTCTTTCTCACATGTATGTCGACAATGCAGCCATGCAACTTGTACGCAATCCGCGTCAGTTTGATGTTATTTTAACCGGCAATATTTTTGGTGATATTCTCAGTGATGAGGCGAGTATGATCAGTGGTTCCATTGGACTGCTTCCCTCGGCTTCCATCGGCGGCAAAGTAGGGCTGTTTGAGCCGATTCATGGCTCTGCTCCAGACATCGCAGGTCAAGGCATCGCCAATCCATTGGCGACCATTTTAAGTGCCTCTATGATGCTTCGTTTTGCGCTTGGTGAGACCAAAGCGGCGGATCGTATTGAAACGGCCATTAAAAAAGTGTTGCATGATGGGTATCGTACCAAAGACTTAGCCAATTACGGTGCCAAAGAGGTCTGTTCAACGACCCAAATTGGCTCTATTATTGCCGATTACACCGCTAAAGCTTAATATGAAAACACTCACACTCGCGTCGATCTATGAACTCCAAGGCCTTAAAAATGAGGCTTTGGAGATTTACAAAGCGTTATTGCGCGAAAATCCTGATAACAAAGAGGCAAAAATTGCCATCAAACGACTCTCAGGGATTCGCAAAAAGTACTTAGGGGTCGATGAGGAGATGAAGAAGTTTTTTTTAACGATGAACTCAGAAGTGGAATTTTTAGAATTTGAAAGGTGGTTGGTAAAGCTATGGAACTAAAAGATATGATTCTCTCAACGCTCAAAGAGCTTGAAGAGGTAGCACCCAAGGAAGAACAACAACCACTGCAACCCCCACGCAAGCGTGAAGAGGTTGCGTTTGAGCCCGAACCCCTTTTGGAGATCACGGAAGAGATTAACACGATTAAAGCGTATGCGATCTCTCATGAAGACGACACATCGTGCGCTGAGAGCCCCAAACAGTTTTATACGAACCTCAGGGAGCGCATTTTAGTGCTTTTTGAAGGGTTTCAATCCCCCAATAATAAAAACATTGAAGCCAAACTCGATTTAACGCTGAACTTTTTAGAGTACCTTTTAGCGACGATTGATGAGCAATTGGAGCAGATGGAAGCCTCTAAAAAATGAAACTAGAGTGCGTTTTTCCTGCGCATTTTGAAGATCAAATCAACGCAGCAATTGCGTTTTTAAAACCTCATACCAAACGTGCTTATTTGGTCGGCGGCAGTGTGCGCGACCTCTGCTTAGACGAGCCTTTGCACGATTTGGATATTGAGGTGTATGACATCGAGCCAGACGCCTTTGAGTCGCTGATGAAGCGTATGGGCGCTATTGGTGTGGGGAAAAGTTTTTTTGTTTATAAGCTGGGCGACATCGATTTTTCATTGCCACGCATTGAGCATAAAAGCGGCATAGGGCATAAGGCGTTTGAAGTACACGTCTGTCAGGATGAAAAAGAGGCGTCTAAGAGGCGCGATTTTAGTGTTAATGCGATGATGCGAAACATCTTTACGGGTGCGTTACTCGATTTTTGGGGTGGCAAAGAGGCGATTGAGCGCAAAAGCCTTGCGATCATTGATGAGCAAAGTTTCAAAGAAGACAGTCTACGCGTCCTTCGCGCGGTGCAGTTTAGCGCGCGTTTGGGGTTTAAGATAGAGCGTAAAAGTATAGAAGTGATGCGCAGTATTGATCTTTCTGATTTGAGCAAACCGCGCATTTTGTGGGAGTTTGAAAAGCTCTTTCGCGCTCCTTGTTTGCACTACGGACTCTTTTACATGTACGCCCTTCATCTTTTTGAAAAATGTTTTACATGTAAAGTGGAAAATCGCTTTTTTGAGATCGCGCGTGAATTGCTACGATACAAGCAAAATTTTGAAGACGCCCTTCGTCCTTACTATTTTGTTTATATCGTCGCTAATCGCCTGAAACAGGAACCTTTGAGGTGGTTAAGGCTGCTTGAAGCGCCTAATCATTACCTGCAAACGTTTAAGCATCAGCCTTTTTTTGAAGGGGACATCAATGATGAGATGCTGTTACATGTAAGCCTTGAAATGCCTATCTCTCAGTGGCTTGGACATTATCGAAGCGGTGTAAAAGAGCGGGCTCAAATGCTTAGAATTTGGGATGAACTCTTTACAGGCGATGTGAGTGTTCAAGAGGTAATAGCAGATGGATTTGAAAAAGAGGCCATCAGACACGAATTAAGACGAAGACGAATCGAAAAAATTAAACAACAGTGTGAGGCATAGCGTATGGAAGAGAGTAAAAATTATATTTTAAAAATTGATTGTTCCGATGAGAAGGGTCTGATTTACCGCATTGCGGACGTGGTGTTTAAATATCAGCTGAATATCATCAAAAATGACGAGTTTGTTGACCGTGACAATGCGAAATTTTTTATGCGAGCTGAGCTGAGCGGTGAAGTCGACATGAACGCCTTTAAGGGCACGCTTGAAGCGATGTTGCCTGCAAATGCGGATATTTATGTCGCCGAAGCGCGCAAAAAAGAGATCATCTTGATGGGCACGAAAGAGACGCACTGTTTGGGTGACATTTTGCTCAAACACGACAGTGGTGACCTCAATGCGAACATTTTAGCGATTGTTTCCAACTACGAAGATTTGAAAGACCTTAGTGGCAAATTTAATATTCCGTTTCATTGTGTTAGCCATGAAGGGCTTAATCGAAGTGAACATGAAGCCAAAGTGTTAGAAGTTTTGGCGCAATACAGCGTTGATTACATCGTTTTAGCTAAATACATGCGCATTTTATCGAGTGAATTTGTCAGCCATTATGATGAGCGTATGATCAACATTCACCATTCATTCTTACCTGCCTTTGTCGGTGCAAATCCTTATAAACAAGCCTTTTCACGGGGTGTTAAAATCATTGGTGCGACGGCGCACTTTGTCAACAACCATCTGGATGAAGGTCCGATTATCGCGCAAGATGTGGTTCGCGTCAATCATGAAATGACGTGGAAAGATATGCAACGCGCAGGTCGCAATGTGGAAAAAGTCGTCCTCTCCAATGCCCTTGATTTGGTGTTTGAAGAGCGTATTTTTGTTCACGATAATAAAACGATCATTTTTTGATTTTGACACGCATGTTGGGCAAAGCCCAACACACTACGTTAGCCACTGGGGCACTAAAGCTAGCTTCTTACGAAGCAGAATAGGGAGATTTTTTATGTTTAACATCGTTTTAGTTCACCCACAAATTCCTCAAAATACGGGTAGCATCGGGCGCATGTGCGTGAATGCCGACTGTAAATTGCACATCATCAAGCCCACGATGTTTGAGATCAGCGATAAAACCGTAAAGCGCGCAGGGCTGGATTATTGGCATCTTTTAGACGTTACGGTTTGGGAAAATTTAGAGGCGTTTTTAGAGGTGCATCACGACAAACTAGATCGTTTCTTTTTTGCGACCACCAAAACTACCAAAACCTATTTTGAAGCTTCGTTCCAGCCTGGAGATTTTCTCTTTTTTGGTGGAGAATCCACAGGGCTTCCGATGGAGCTGATGCACCTCAAATGGGAAAATGCCATCACGATTCCGATGGGAAAACTGGGGAGAAGCCTTAACCAAGCAACATCAGCAGGCATCATACTCTACGACGCGATTCGTCAAAATTTTGAAACGTTTAAAGCGACATCGTTAGCGTAACAAGGAGTTTACCATGAAAAAAGCGCTACTGTTTTTAAGTCTTGTTCCTCTTTTCGCAATGGCGCAGATGAGCATTACGACCAATGAGCATGTCAATGAGGCGTTGACACCGGATATTTTGCGCGCTCAGATTGGTTTTGAAGAGGAGCATAAAAGTGCCGATGCGATTAAAGAGCATCTCAATGCCATTGTCGCTTCGGTGAAGCAGTTTGACCCCAAAGGCGAGTTTTGCCGTGGTGGTGGTTATTACCTAGCTCCTCGCTACAGCTATAAAGATCAAAAACAGATTTTTAATGGTTACGGGGGCACACTCTCGTTTGGGTGTGATTTTAAGTCCATTGAGCATTACAATGCGCTTTTATCGGCTCTGAGTAAAATCAAAGCGCCAACGGTTTTAATAAACCAAAGTGCGCTCACATGGGACGTGAGCCTTAAAGCTCGCAATAGCGCGCGTCTTGCGATGCGTACTTCGTTATTGCAAATGGCGACGGAGCAAGCACTCTTTTTTTCAAAAGAGACAAAGATGCGCTGTGAAGTCAGTGCCATTGTTTTTGAAGGGACTGAGCCTGCTCAACCGGTGATGATGAAAAGTATGCTTTCTCGTGCAAATGCTTCATTAAAGGAAGAGTCAACTCCTACTGAAGCGCCGATTTTACGCGATGAAACACTCACTTTAGATGCGACGGTTCATTATACTTGCGTCAATGAAAAATAGCGTGAAAGTGCGTTAGTTTGAAAATCCACGATATTCTTTTTATTGGAGCAGGTGCGAGTGCGTTGATGGCGGCGAGTCATCTTGAAGGGCACGATGTTGTCCTCGTGGATGCAAACCCCAAAATAGGCATGAAACTGCTGATCTCGGGTGGTGGCAAATGCAATCTCACCA
>DBTO01000021.1:0-13908 GCA_002307095.1 Sulfurospirillum sp. UBA1314 | reverse complement strand
CAAATGCAATCTCACCAACCGTTTTACAACGGCTGATAATTATCTGGGTGATCAAGCGTTTATTGCGCCGATTCTCAGTGCGTTTGATGCGGCTTCCACACTCTCGTTTGTGAAAAAACACCATCTACGTCTGGAAGAGCGCGATCATGGGCAGATTTTTTGCGCCAACAGTGCCAAAGAGTTGGTCTCTATTTTGGGTCGTTTGAGCGCGTATGCGACGTTTTACCTCTCCACTAAGGTTTTACATGTAAAGAAAAATGACCACTTTGTTATTGCTACGGACAAGGGCGAAATTCATGCCAAAAAAGTGGTTGTGGCGAGTGGGGGGCTTAGTTATGCCAGCATTGGTGCGAGCGACATTGGCTATAAAATCGCGGAATCGTTTGGGCATACGATCATTCCTCCTTCGCCTGCACTGGTAGGTTTAACCCTTCAAAAAGAGCAATTTTGGATGAAGGAACTGAGTGGAATTGCATTGCCTGTTTGTTTACATGTAGAAGGAAAACGTTTTAGCGAAAACCTGCTTTTTGCACACAAAGGCATCAGCGGCCCTTCTGTTTTGAGTGGGTCATTGTACTGGAAAAAAGGGAATATGACGATTGATTTTCTCCCACACGTCCAAAGCATGGAAGTACTTTTTAAAGAGCAGAGCAAAAAGCAGATTATCACTGCACTGGGGCTTCCAAAACGTTTTAGTAAAGCCTTTTTAGACTCAGTTGGCATGGACGATAAAGTGCTCTCAAAACTCACCGCCTCGGAGCGTGAGACACTTGCTTTGCTCAAAGCCTATACTTTCGCCCCTGCCGGCAATTTTGGCTACACCAAAGCCGAAGTGACCAGAGGCGGTGTTAGCACCTCTGAGATCCATCCTGCACGCTTGGAAAGTCTTACATGTAAAGATCTTTATTTTATCGGTGAAGTCCTTGATGTGACAGGAGAATTAGGCGGTTTTAACTTCCAGTGGGCATTTGCTTCTGCCTCTTTGCTTGCAAAAGTAATTTTTTGATACAATAAGAGTAACTTAAGAGAAGAGGTTAGGTGTGAATAAAACGTCATTTTTACAATCACGTCATTCGAAAATCATTGTAATTATGGTTTTTTTATTTTCGTTTACCCTGCTGACACTCACCATTTTTAATCTGCATTCCCTAGAGTTTGAAAAAGAACGTGCCAAAGTGCATACCACCGCAGCGAATTTGAGTTATGAGATCAAATTTAACCTCGATCGTGCCCTCTCTTCAACTTTTATGCTCCAAGCGCTTTTGAGTCAAAATGATGGTGAATCGATTCGTAATTTTGATGAGATTGCTGAAGAGATGCTCCCTTTTTATCCAGGGGTGATTGAATTAGCGATTGCGCCTCGCGGAATTATCACACAAGTGGCTCCTTTAGAGGGCAATGAAAAAGTATTGGGGCTGAATCTTTTTGAAATGCAAACACAAAAGAAAGAGACGTTTTTAGCCCGCCAGACAGGCAAATTAACACTAGCAGGTCCTTTGGAGCTCACGCAAGGCGGTATGGGGTTGGTCGGGCGTTTGCCTATTTTTGATATGCAATCCAATCAAAAAAGTTTTTGGGGTTTTGTATCTGCAGTGATTCGTACCTCAGAGATTTTCGATAATACTAAAATTGAGCAGCTTAAACAAGCAGGACTTTTGTATGAGATATCGCGTATCCATCCTGATACCAAAGAGAAACAGGTTATTTTAAGCTCCTCAAATAAGCCATTTTTTGACCCGATTCATCACACGTTTGATGTTCCTAACAGTGTGTGGACGATCACCCTTGCCCCCGAAAATGGGTGGGGAAATCCTACGCTTTTTATGATCCATGAGATTATTGCATTAGTTTTTTCTTTAATGCTTGCCTATATGACAAAATTGCTGATGAGGCTTAAGATCGCTACTGTGGCACTTGAATCTAAAATCATTCAAACCACAGGGGAAAAAAATCTTATAGCCCATCAGTTTAAAGTGCTTTTAGATGCCATTCCTGATCTGATTTGGCTCAAAGACCCCAATGGAACGTATCTCTTTTGCAATCAAGCCTTTGGAAATTTGTACGGCGCAACCGAGCAAGAGATTGTGGGTAAAAATGACTATGATTTTGTGGATTTTCAGCTGGCTGATTTTTTTAGAACGCACGATATTATTGCGATGGATGCGCAAGCTCCCACGCGCAATGAGGAAGAACTTAGCTTTAAAAAAGATGGCTATAATGGGCTTTTTGAAACCATTAAAACACCGGTTCATGACCAAAATGGTAATTTTTTAGGGGTGCTTGGTGTTTCGCGTGATATTACAGCGCGCAAAGAAAATGAAGAAAAAATTCTGCAACTAGAGTACTTTGATCCGCTCACCGCGTTACCCAATAAACGTCAACTGCGCCTTCGTTTAGAGCACGATCTTACCATCGCTCAACGTCAAAATCAGTCATTGGCGGTTTTGTTTATTGATTGCGATCATTTTAAAAATATTAACGATACCTTAGGGCATGCAACTGGCGATGCGCTGTTATCGAAGATTGCGAAGCGTCTTAAACCACTGCTTCACCAAGGAGATACCCTCTCTCGCCAAGGAGGTGATGAGTTTGTGGTTATTCTACCCGTGCTCAAGGTGGGCGATGCTGCACATATGGCGCAAAGACTCCTTCAGGCGATTGAACAGCCTATCATGATGGAGGAAAATGAGCTTATTATCACCGCTTCCATTGGTATTGCTTTGTATCCCAACGATGGTACGGATGTCGATATGCTTTTTAAAGCGGCGGATGCGGCGATGTACTTGGCTAAACAAAATGGCAGGAATAATTATCGCTTCTTTACGCAGGAGATTCAAAGCAGGTCAGCACGTATCTTAAGCTTGGAAAATGCGCTGCGTTATGCGCATATCAGAGGTGAATTGAGCCTTCATTATCAGCCACAAGTTTCACTGAGTGATAGTAAAATTGTGGGGGTTGAAGCACTGCTTCGCTGGCATCATCCCGAGTTTGGAATGATCTCTCCGGTGGAGTTTATTCCTATCGCGGAACAGAGCGGACAGATGCAACTCATCGGCGAATGGGTCATGCGAACGGCAGCAACGCGTATGAAACAGTGGATTAACATGGGTTTTCCTGAGATGAGTGTTGCGGTCAATCTCTCTGCTGTTCAGTTCCACCATGCCAATCTCTCAAAGCTGGTTTCTAGCATTATTGATGACGTGAAACTACCACCATGGTTTTTTGAAATCGAACTTACCGAGAGTGCTGCTGCTCAAAATCCACTCCATGCGATTGAGACGATGAATGAGCTTTCCGATAAAGGCATTCGTCTTTCCATTGATGATTTTGGTACCGGATACTCCTCTTTGAGCTATTTGAAGCGTTTTAAAGTCTATAAACTCAAAATCGATCAAAGCTTCATTCATGACATAAACATCGATCCAGAAGATCGTGAAATCGTTAAAACGATCATTGCATTGGGCAAAAGTTTGGGACTGAAGACGATTGCTGAGGGCGTTGAAACCAAAGAGCAGTTGGAGTTTTTAAAAGAGAATGGCTGCGATGAGGCTCAAGGGTTTTATTTTAGTAAACCCTTGAATGTCGACGATATTGAAGCGTTGTTAAAAGCACCCGAGATTATTGCGCGTAAGAACAACAGTAACTAGCCGATGTCTTTACATGTAAGGTAAAAGAGGCATTGGCAGGGACTTCAAACGTTGCGGTTTCATGAATCACTAAAGGCTCTTTTTGGTTCGGAAGTTCCACACTCAGCTCGCCACTTAAAAACTCCATCACTTCAGCAGCCCCCGTGTTAAACGTGTAGTCACCCACTTGCATAAATCCAAGGGTTTTCGTAGAGCCATCACTAAATGTGAGTGTGTAACTGACTACTTTGCCATCAAAATAGACATTGGCTTTTTTCTTAACCGTAACGTTTTCAAATTCCATTTTATTCCTTTTTGGGTTTTTGAGATGGCGATATTATAATGACTTTTGGCTTGTAATTTCTTTTTCATTCTGATTGACTATAATTAGCCATCTAAAACTTTGGAGAGTGCTCGATGATGAAAATAGCGGATTTGATTAGTGGGTATGAAAAGTTCAAAGATACCAAATTTAAGAAGTATGAAAATAAGTTTTTGGATTTGGTTAAAAACGGTCAAAACCCTAAGGTTTTATTTATTGCGTGTAGCGATTCAAGGGTCGACCCTTCGCTCATCACACTCGCTTCGCCTGGTGATCTTTTTGTGCTGCGCAACATTGGCAATTTTGTACCTCCCTTTGCTCCCGATAACGATTACCACGCGACAGCGGCTGGTATTGAGTACGCCGTTTCTGTGCTGGAAGTCACCGACATCATTGTCTGTGGACATTCGCATTGTGGTGCCATTGAGACGATGTATACCAATATTACGGACATTAATCTAGTGCATGTCAAAAAGTGGCTCGAACTAGGCTTGGATGCCAAAAATTATGTAACCCAAAAGCTCAGTATTGATGTCAGCCATGCAAAAAGATTGGAATTAACTGAGAAAATTTCACTGCTGTTTCAATCCAAAAATCTTTTGACGTATCCTGATGTGCAAAAAAGAGTTAACGAAGGTTCGCTGTTTATTCGCTCATGGTATTACCATCTCGAATCGGGCGAATTGGAGTATTTTAACACCGATTCGGGAGAGTTTGAACCGATGATTGGTAGTGAAAATTAATGCGTTGGATAATACTGTTTATCCCTCTTCTGCTTTCTGCCCTTGAATTTAAAGTGGCAACATACAATGTTGAAAATCTCTTTGATGCGCAAAAAGAGGGTGGTGAATACGAAGAGTACATTCCCAATAACAAGCATGGTTGGAATGAAGCCATGTTGCAGATTAAAGTGAAAAATCTTGCACGCGTCATTGCCGATATCGATGCGGATATCATTGTTTTAGCAGAAGTTGAAAACAGAGCCGTTCTTGAAAAACTCAACACGGCACTGGGGGCAAAAGCTTATCCTTACATTTTTTACCCTACCAAAAAAGTGCATGTCAATATTGAAACAGCGTTGCTTTCACGTTTTCCTATCGAAAAAAGCACCACGATTACGCTCCCCAATCAAGCCAGAGGCATTCACAAAATCACGGTTATGATAGATGCTAAACCGCTTGATTTTTACATCAACCACTGGCCAGCCTACATTGAAAAAGAGGATGAACGTCTTCTTTATGCCAAAACATTGCATACATACTTGGAAAAAGAGAAAACCAAAGAATATATCGTACTGGGCGATTTTAACTCCCCATACCAAGAGCAAAGAGGACACTGGGGCATGGGACTTGTGACCTTTTTACAAGCGGGTGATAAAAATGCTCTTTTGTATAACCTTTGGTATGAGATAGCGCAAAATAGGCGTTATTCGCACAGTTATGGCAAGCAAAAAGCCACGCTCGATCATATTCTGATTCCTAAATCGTTGATGGATCATAGGGGCATAGAGTACACGCCTGCTTCCTTTAATGTCTTTGTCCGCCCTTATATGCTGGATGAGAATGGCAATCCACTGAGATGGCAAATCAGCGATAGAGGACGAGGTGAACACCAAGGTTCTGGCTTTTCAGATCACTTCCCGATAACTGCAATTTTCCATACGCTTTAGGATTAAGTCACAAAAATAACACCTTTTTAAGCCCTTTATTTTTATAGTTATCCATTATATTTATCATAAAGGACTCAAAATGATCTGTGCTGAAAAACTTCAACGTTTAATGATGGCGATGGTCTTGTTTATTGCCTGCTGTTTGATGAGTGTTGGTTCAATTTACGGTACGATTTTGCTAGGTTTTGTCATCGCGATGATCGTTGTCTGGGCGATTACCGATTTTTGTCCTTCCATTTGGCTTTTTTCAAAGCTAGTCGGGCACTGCAAACGTAGCCATTAACGCCAAAAATTCCTTTACATGTAAAAGGACGATTTAACCTCTCTTTGGTTAAAATAAGATCAAATTATTTACATGTAAAGGTCGATCAATGATCAAACCCCTTTTGATAGAAATCGGTGTTGAAGAGCTCCCCGCTATCCCTTTTTTGAAAGAACTTCCCCATATTGAAACACTCTGGCTTGAGATTTTAGAGAAAAATGCCCTCGCATGCGCGTTTAATTTTTACTACACGCCACGTCGTTTAGTGCTTTGGCATGAAGCGTTTCCGACACAGCAAAATGAACGCGAAGAGGAGTTCTTTGGAGCACCGCTTTCTGTCGCACTTAAAGAGGGCGAGCCCACACCTGCGGCACTTGGTTTTGCTAAAAAATGCGGTGTTGATTTTAGTGAAATTTCCAGAGCAACGAAAGACGGCAAAGAGGTTTTATACTATAAAAAAACCATTGCAGGACAAAGCTCACAAAACCTTCTTCAAGGAATGATCGAGCAATTTATCAAAGGGCTAAATTTTGGAAAGTCCATGCGTTGGGGCTTTTTGGAAGAGCATTTCATTCGTCCGATTCGCTGGATCGGTTGTATGATGGGGGATGAACATGTGCCTTTCTCTCTTTTTGGTGTCGAATCAACCCCGTTTTCCTACCCTCACCGAACGATTTCGTATGAACCATTTGCCTATATGTTTGCAGGCGATTATTTTGAGCGTTTGGCGGAGCGTGGCGTGGTGCTTTACCCTTCAAAACGTGAAGAGATTATCTTAAAAGATTTTAAAGCGATTGAAGCTAAAGAGGGTATATCGATTGAAATTGATGAAGATCTTTTAGCCGAAGTTGTGGCGATTACCGAGTATCCAAAAGCGTTGATCGGCAGTTTTGAAGAGCGCTTTTTGCGTCTGCCTCCTGAGGTGATTATTACCTCCATGAAAGAGAATCAACGCTATTTCCCTGTCTTTAAAGACGGCCATCTCACGAACCGTTTCATCGTCGTTTCCAACGCAATCAGCGATGATTATGACCTGATCGTTAGAGGCAATGAAAAAGTACTGCGTGCCAGACTCTCGGACGCGCTTTTCTTCTTGGACAATGACCTTAAAAACGCTCTTCGCTACGAAGGGCTTAAAGACATTACGTACCTTGATGGATTGGGTTCACTTTTGGATAAAGAGTTTCGTGAAAAAGCGATTGCAACCTACTTAACGAGCAAATACCAAAGCACGCTTCTAGCCCAAAATACTCGTCTGAACGCTTCAAGTTTAACGGCACTCATGGACAAATCCGTGATGTACAGTAAAAGCGATCTTTTAAGTGAAATGGTCTATGAATTTACAGAACTTCAGGGCTTGATGGGCTACTACTATGCGACTGCTTCGGGTGAAGATGAACTGTTTGCCCTCGCGCTCAAAGAGCAGTATCTGCCCAATTCGGAAGAGAGTGCGCTTCCAAGTACGCTTTTTAGTGCGATTGTAGCGCTTTCGTATAAACTAGATTCTTTGATCGCGCTCTTTAGCATCGACAAAATCCCAACGGGCAATAAAGACCCGTATGCCCTTCGCCGTGCGGTCAATGGCATCGTTAAAATTGTGTTGGATCAAGGCATCGCGTTTGACATTAAAAATGATCTTTCTGCTCTGAGTCAATCGTATAAAAGCTTTGATTTTAACGTGCTTGAGACCTTCTTCTTAGAGCGAATGTACCAATTCTTTGATGTCAATCCTTCCATCATTTCTGCTGTGATCAGCAGCGGTGAACGAGATATTGTAAAGATGGCACAAAAGATTAAAGCACTTTCTTCTATCGTCCAAGATGATGGCTTTAAAGAGATGTTTTCAACCTTCAAACGTGTTGCGAACATCATCAAAAATATGGAAGCAAAAGAGCAAACACCTGTGAATGAAGCGCTGTTTGATAACAGCTACGAAAAAGAGCTTTTCGCTTCTTTTAGAGCAGTTATCTCAAACGAATATACCTCTTTTGAGGAGAATTTGGACGCACTGTTTGGTCTCAAACCTCAAATTGACGCCTTCTTTGACAATGTTATGGTCAACACCGAAGATGTTCGTGTCAGAACCAATCGCCAGAATCTGATTGCTTCGATTTACACTGCGTTTAAGGCGATTGCCGATATTAAAGAGATCAGCATCTAAACCCTGTTTGGAGCCTAAATGCCAAAGTATTTAGGCTCTTTTACTCCTTCAAAACGTGAAAAAGAGCACAATGTCAGTCAGTAAACGCATCAAACACTTTAAACAGCTCGCTATTTTACTCAGCATCTTTTGGACACTGCTGACAAGCTGTTTTGTGATCTATCAATTTTACAACGAAGAAAAACACATCGAAGAGAGCTCATTAGAAAAAATAAAAGGGGTGGCGGAACAGTCGGTTGCTTTTATTTATTGGGCGTATGAGCAAAAAGCAAACGCTTTGAATGATGAGCAAAAGTATGCCATTCGCAGTAATTTTTCCCTCAAAGAACTTTTAGCCGTTCTTGCAAAACACAGTGACATGGAATTTGATATTTCCACTTCCACCAAAATACTTAACCTATCACCCTCGGCTTTAGACACCGTACTGAAAGTCAAAGAGCGCAAAGAAGATGGCTACATCGTTTTTGAAAAAACAGGCGAAAAACACCTCTTTTATGTCAAACCGATGCTGGCAAATCGTGCGTGTATCTCGTGTCATGTTCATCATGAAAACACGGTTGGATCATTGATGGGCTATACGACGCTGATGATGAAAGTGCCGACGTTTAAAAAAGCCAATCCTCAAACCTTTTATTTTCTCGTGGTGACCTATCTTGGAACATGGCTTTTAGGGCTTTTTGCCATTTGGTGGATTCATGCACGCGGTCGCGATTATCTCAATGAAAAAACCAAAATGTATGAAGAGAGCATGTACGCACTCGTGGACATGATGGAAAAGCGCGACAGTTACACTGCTGGACACAGTCAACGCGTCGCTGAATACGCAAAAATGATTGTTCTTGCCATGAACTATAGCAGTGATGAGGCGGATTTTATCTACAAAGCAGGGATGTTGCATGACATCGGAAAAATCGAAATTCCCGATGCCATTTTGCTCAAACCTGATAAACTCACTGAGATTGAATACTCTCTGATCAAACGCCACGTGAGGGCAAGTTATGAACTGCTCTCGCGTGAACCTTTTATCCTTCTTGCTGAAGTGGTGTTGTCGCACCATGAACGTTACGATGGCGGTGGGTATCCACAGGGGCTCAAAGCGGAGCAGATTCCATTTTTCTCACAAATCATTGCCGTAGCAGACGCGTTTGATGCGATGACCACGAATCGGGCGTATCGTAAAAGCTTAAGTCGTGAAGCGGCCTTGGCTGTTTTAAACGAGGAGCGAGGAAAACAGTTTCATCCTCTTATTGTCGATGTCGCTCAAGAGATTTTTGCGCAGGCAATCTTGCCTGAAAATACAACTCAAATGCCAAAAGATCTGCTCGAAGAGATGCGGTTTTCGTACTCTTTTCGCGATCAACTGACCGGTTTTTACAATGTCAATTACCTCAAGTTTGTCTTCAATCATACCCATGATTATGCGCTGAAAGTCTTTCAGATTGACCATCTCAACTGTACAGATTTTGCGCTATACAACAAAAAACAGGGTTGGAAAAAAGGCGATGAACTTTTATGTTTGATTGCAAAAACGATCTCTTCTCTCTGCCCAGAAGCGATCATCGTACGTGTTCATAGTGACAATTTTTTGGTTTTACATGTAAACGAAAATGAACCCATCGACTATGCCACAATCGATGTTTTGATGCGTGAGCATGGTCTGGTGATGCAGTATCAACATGTCAGTTTTGGCATCGATGAAAGGTTGAGCGTCGAAACGTTGGAGGATAAACTACTTCATTTATAGAACGCGGTATAATAATCTGTATAAACTACGAAGAGGGGCTTTGAATGCGTTTGACTACCTGTCCGTTGGACTGTTTTGATGGGTGTAGCATCACTGTGAGCGATGAGCTCAAACTGAAAGGCAACAAAAAGCATCCCATCACGCAAGGCTACCTTTGCCATCATCTCAATCACTACCATACCTTTGAACGTATTGAAGAGCCACGTTATTTGGGGCAAAGTATTAGCATCGACGAGGCACTGAAGATTTTAGAAGAGCAATTACGCTCTTTTAACGCCTCGAAAACGCTTTACTTTAAAGGCAGTGGAAATCTAGGTGTGATGCAAGGGGTGACAAAGCGCTTTTTTGCTGCGCATAAAGCCATTTTTGCTTCAGGTTCCTTGTGCGAAGAGGCAGGAGGTGCTGGAATTCTGCAAGGAAGAGGGGCGGATCTGGTGCTTTCACCTTTACATGTAAAAGAGGCGGATGTGGTCATTTTGTGGGGGCGAAATCCCAGTGTGACGAATTCGCATATGCTTCCTGCTCTCAAAGGTAAAACACTCATCGTGATCGATCCTGTCAAAATAGACCTTTCCCTTCATGCCGCACTGCATATCCAAATCAAACCCAAGGGAGATCTCTACTTAGCCTTGTTACTCTGTCGTTTAGTGGCGATGGAAGAGATGGAAGATCAACCGTTTTTAAAAGAGCGAACGCGTAACTACAACGATTTTTTAGAGTTTATCAACGGTATTCCGATGCGAAAACTGCTCGATAAATCTCAGGTCAATTTAGACGATGTGGGTGAATTTTTACGTTTGATTCACGGTAAAAAAGTCTCTATTTTAGTCGGTCTTGGGGTACAAAAATACAGTTTTGGACACAGTGTTTTACGCGCCATTGACGCATTTGCTGCAATGCTTGGACTGTTTGGAAAACAAGGGTGTGGCGTTGGGTATATCAGCGATAGCAGTTTTGGATTTGACGCACCTTTTAAGGTCAATGCGCAAAAAGTGCCTCTGCCGATTGTTGATTTTGGCACATACGATCTGGTCTTTATTCAAGGGGGCAATCCTCTTTCCCAAATGCCCTGCAGTAGCAAAGTGAACGCAGGCATTGATAAAGCCAAATGCGTGGTTTACTTTGGTTTGCATGAAAATGAGACCTCAATGAAGGCGCATTTAGTTATTCCTGCAAAGAGTTTTTTGGAAAAAGAGGATTTAAAACTCAGCTACGGACACCCATTCATCGGACGCATGCCAAAGGTGGTGGAGAGTGAAGTGGGCATCAGCGAATACGCTCTCACACAAAGACTGCTTGAAGCGTTTGGGCATGAAAAACTTCCCAGTGAAGAGAGCATTATTGAGCGTGTGATTGCTTCTAATGGTGTTGAGAAAGAGGGGTTTCTTCTCTCTAAAACCTATGCAGAATTGCCTTATGAAAAAACATTTTACACCCCAAGCGGAAAATTTGAATTTTTAGAAGAATTTGAGGATGAAACGCTGGAAGAAGAGGGCTTTTTTCTTCTAACTGGAAAGCAAAACAAATCGCTCAATTCACAATTCATCACCGATGATTATCTCTATGTGCCTCAAAGTTTGGGCTTAAAACAAGAGGATCGTGTCAAACTTACCAACCGCTACGGTAGCTGTGAATACTCCGTGATGCCAAGTGATACCTTGCGCGATGACTGCTTACTGATTTACAGTGGTGCTAAAAATGTGAACCAACTCACTCCTCACGCGATGAGCCAAGAGGGGAACAATGCCATTTACCAAGAGATGAAAGTGAAATTGGAAAAAGTCAGATGAACGATACAGAGATTTTACTCGATGATGCCCTTTTGCTTGTGGAGCAAAACTTCTACTTTTTACACATGGGTGAGTTTTTAGGCAAGCTTTCCAAAACGGAAGATCTGAGTGATCGCAGTCTTTTTGTGGTGAAGAAGTATGAAAATGACCAAGCGTACTACTTCAATGCAGAGATCATTCAAGAGCTTTTAGCCAATGCACGTCAAACCAAAAAAGAGGATATTTCGCTCTTTGAGTATTTTGTTGAATTTAACGCTTTTCGGGGCATTTGCATGGCGATGGTGGAAAGTCTTCGTTTCGAGAGTCCGTTTAAAATCTTTATGCAGAAACTCTTTGGTGAACAGTATGAAAACTTTTTTGACATTGTCTCATTTGTGCGCAATGTTCTCTCGCATAACATTCATTCCGAGATTCGTCTCAATGAAAAAGATTTTGATGGCACACTCAAACGTATTCGTCGTATGGGGCGAAAAGCCGATATGCACTTTGCCTTTCAATATTCGCTCAATCTCCCAGAACTAGGCGCTCCCAATGATGCGTATGTCTTTACATGTAACATCAATTTTGAAAGCCTTGAAGAGGGAATGCCCTTTTTGGATATTCTTTCCATGTGGGATCTTTTGATGCTAAGCGAGCTCTGTTTTAATTTGGTGATGACGTATCGTATGAAAGAAGAAAAAGCGTTAAATGAAGAAGATGAAGAGATCTGGGCAGAATAAAATTCTGCCCATTTTCATTTTTATCACGGCTTTTAGGCAAAGCCTAAAACCCTACGCTAAGCCGCTGTGGCACTAAAGCTAGCCTCTTATGAGGCAGAAGACTTCTTGCCGTTTTGCAAGAAGTCTAAAGACTAAACTGCTTCGTTATCAAGCTCACCGGTTCTAATGCGAACACTTTTTTCGATGTTGGAAACAAAGATCTTTCCATCACCGATTTTGCCTGTGCGTGCACTTTTAACGATCACATCGATGACTTTGTCAACAAGTTCGTCAACAACAACCACTTCGATTTTAATTTTTGGTAAGAAATCAACGACATACTCTGCACCCCTGTAAAGCTCTGAGTGTCCTTGTTGTCTTCCGTAACCTTTGACTTCACTGACGGTCATACCTGTGATGTCAAGCTCTGCAAGAGCGTCTTTAACGTCTTCGAGTTTGAATGGTTTGATAATTGATTCAATTTTTTTCATTTTAGATCCTTGTTATCTTAAGTTGAAGGCTTTTTCGCCGTGCTCTACTTCATCTAGACCTTGTGATTCAGCGTCCGCACTTACTCTTGCGCCACCGGTTAGGACAGAAGCAATTTTAAAGACAATCGCTGTAGCAATCGCTGTATAGACGATAGTAACGATGATACCCTCAATTTGGATAACAACTTGGTCTGCATTTCCATAGAGTAAACCTGTACCTAATTCATTGACTTCTGGGTTTGCAAAAATACCCGTAGCAAGAGCGCCCCAGATACCAGCAACGCCGTGAATTCCGAATGCGTCGAGTGAGTCATCGTATTTAAGTGCTTTTTTAAGACCATTGACACCGTAGAATGCAACGATACCTGCAACTGCGCCGATAATGAGCGAAGCACTTGTATCCACAAAACCTGCCGCTGGAGTGATCGCAACAAGACCTGCAACGATACCTGAAGCGATACCAAGGAGTGTGAATTTTTTATAGGTAATGTATTCGATGGTCATCCAAGCAAGTGCTGCCATTGCAGCGGCTGTATTGGTAACAAGGAATGCACTCGCAGCAATACCATCAGCTCCAAGTTCACTACCTGCATTGAATCCAAACCATCCAAACCATAGCATACTTGCACCTAAAACGGTGAGTGTTACAGATGAAGGGAACATTGCTTTACCAAAATCAGCACGTTTGCCTAACATAAGTGCCATAACAAGACCAGCAACACCGGCATTGATGTGAACAACTGTACCACCTGCAAAGTCAAGAACGCCAAGTTTTGAAAGGAATCCGCCACCCCATACCCAGTGAGCAATAGGAGCATACACTGCTAAGATCCAAAGTGCTGCAAAAATAAGCCATGTTGAAAATTTCAATCTCTCAATAGCCGCACCACTTGCAAGCGCAACCGTAATGCCAGCAAAGGTCATTTGGAACGCTACGAAAAGAAGCACAGGAATACTTCCCGTTGCCCATAGGTCAGTCACTTTGATGCCACTTAAGAAGAAGCTATCAAAACCGATGATACCACCGATATCGGTACCAAATGCTAAGGTGTAACCAGCGATAACCCAGACAATTGCTGCAACAATGTATCCCATAACGCTCATCGCAATGGTGTTAAGTAAGTTTTTAGAGCGAGACATACCGC
>DBTO01000293.1:4366-4645 GCA_002307095.1 Sulfurospirillum sp. UBA1314 | reverse complement strand
AAGAGCGCTTCAAGAAGTTCTCAACCCCCAACGGTGAGTAAAACTTTGCGGTACCACCCGTTGGAAGGGTATGGTTTGGCCCTGCGATATAATCGCCAATCGGCTCAGGCGTGTAAGAGCCCATAAAAATAGCACCGGCATGGCGAATTTTAGGGAGCAGATCAAACGGGTGTGATGTCACGATTTCCAAGTGTTCTGGAGCGATTTGATTCATCAACTCCACCGCTTCATCCATTGAAGAGGTCACAATAATAGCACCTCGCTCTTTGATAGAGACTT
>DBTO01000293.1:3198-4087 GCA_002307095.1 Sulfurospirillum sp. UBA1314 | reverse complement strand
TTTGCGTTCCAGTGTTTCAAGCCACGCATACACTTCCGTGCGTGTTTTCTCCGCAATCTCAAGTGAAGGGGTAATCAAAATAGAACTTGCCATCTCATCGTGCTCCGCTTGAGAGAGCAGATCGATCGCTAAAAGATGTGGATCGGCACTCGTGTCAGCAAGGACTCCAATTTCACTCGGGCCTGCGATCATATCGATGTTGACATCACCAAAAACGAGTTTTTTTGCCGTCGCGACAAAGATATTACCAGGTCCCGTGATAACGTCTACTTTGGGGATACTCCCAGTACCATACGCCATCGCACCAATAGCGCTCGCACCGCCAACTTTAAACGCCTTTGTGATGCCACACAGGTGCATTGCCGCAAGCAAAAGGGGATTGAGCTCATTATGAGGGGCTGGCGTGCAGACAACAATCTCTTTAACGCCAGCCACAATGGCAGGAATCGCATTCATCAAAAGACTGCTTGGATACGCCGCTTTACCACCTGGAATGTAAAGCCCTGCACGGTCGACGGGTGTCACTTTTTGTCCTAAAACCGTTCCATTGTCTTCAAAATCAAGCCATGATTTTGGCATCAATTTTTCATGGTACGCATAAATGCGTTTATACGCAAGCTCTAGCGCCTCTTTGAGTTTAACATCCAACGCATCATAGGCTTGTTTCATCTCAGCGGTTTTCACTTCCAGTGCTTCATCGCTTTCAACATGCCATTTATCGAATTTTTCAATGTGATTTTTTAAAGCACTGTTGCCCTCAGCTTTAATCTCAGAAAGGATTCCTCCCACAATTTTGGAGACATTTTCCATATCCATATTCCCACGACGGAGCAGTTCATCAAACTTAGCTTGAAAAGTTGGTTCATTGGTTTTTAAAAGTAACATGATT
>DBTO01000293.1:0-2893 GCA_002307095.1 Sulfurospirillum sp. UBA1314 | reverse complement strand
TATTTGCCTTACGCGCATACCTCTGTAGCATCGAAGCATTGCCTAAGATCCCTCCTTGATGAAGGTAAATGGGTGTGCCATCTAGCAAAGGTAGATGCTCCAACAAAACGCTCCAACCCACAGGATCGTACACCAAATCAAACTCTACGCCCATTTCATCCTTTAAATGTTGCCATAATACATATAATTCTATGTACAATTTCCCATAATGATACTTTTTCGTACTTTCTAAAAGAGTAGGCAAAGACACCAGTTCAGGTTCAACCATTTTCCACTGCTTTTGCAAATACACGCTGTCCCCAACTGTGTTACATGTAAGGATAGGAAAGGGTAGATGCTTTTGCAAAAAGAGGGCCGTGGTACCCGTTCCTGAGGGTAAAAAGAGGTAAGGATTAGGAATGGCATGCGTTTGAATATCCACTAAAAGTTCCTTCGCTAAAATCTTAACCCCCTCTTCCGCCTCTTTTTGCCTGCCGCCTTCGTTTACATGTAAACTTGTTTCATCAAGCCATTTTTGCACTTCCACTTCACGCATCTGTGATTCGATGATCTTCATGCCATTCGCAAGGGCTTCTTTGTAATTACCGATAGGATTGTCTTTCAAAAAACGTGGAATATGATCACACACATAGATAAACTCCCACCCTTCGAGGCGTGCTAAAACACTGAGTGAATACATGGCATTGGATTGGTTGGAACCTGAACTTACCACACGTTGGATATGGGGAAAATCGTGCGTTAAGAAGTAGTGAAATTTACGGGCTTTATTACCTGAAAAATCTTTACTGAGTAGATCATCGCGCTTAAGGTAAAAAATCTGGTTTTGGAACGTTCGTTTTTCAAACGGAGATGGAGGAAAAAGCATGTTTACATGTAAAGAGGAAGAAGCCCCAAGATGAGGCTTCTTTTAATTAACAACGGTCTAAACAATTGAGATCAGCAAAGGCTTTGAGTAAGCGACTTTTGATCATTTCTTCACCAGGGCGAAGCCATTTACGTGGATCATAGTATTTTTTATTCGGTTTATCAGCACCCTCTGGATTGCCAATTTGACCTTGAAGAAAAGGAGCGTATTTTTCAACGTATCCTTTGACCCCTTCCCAAAATGCCCACTGGGTGTCCGTATCGATATTCATCTTAATGACACCATACCCTACGGCTTCACGAATGTCGGAGAGTTCACTTCCACTTCCGCCGTGGAAAACAAAGTTAACAGGTTTTGCATCGGTTTTGAACTTCTCCTCAATATATTTTTGAGAATTATCCAAGATTTTAGGTGTCAAATTAACGTTACCTGGTTTATACACACCATGAACATTACCAAAAGAGGCTGCAATGGTAAAATTAGGGCTAATTTTCAAAAGCTCTTCATACGCATATGCTACATCCGCAGGTTGTGTGTAGAGAGCTGAGTTATCCAAGCTGGTATTGTCCACACCATCTTCTTCACCACCCGTACACCCAAGCTCAATTTCGAGTGTCATCCCTAGTTTACTCATGCGTTTGAGGTAAGAAACACACGTTTGCACATTTTGCTCTAGTGGCTCTTCTGAGAGATCCAACATGTGAGAGCTAAAAAGAGGTTTCCCTGTTTTGGTAAAATGTACTTCACTCGCACTGAGAAGTTCATCAATCCATGGAAGCAATTTACGCGCTGCATGATCGGTATGCAAGATCACCGCAACCCCGTACGCTTCAGCCAATGTGTGTACATGTAAAGCACCACTGATGGCACCAAGCACACCCGCTTTGAGTCCATTGACACCTTTTCCTGCATAAAACTCAGCGCCACCATTGGAGAACTGAACAATCACAGGAGAATTTGCCGCTTTGGCTGCCTCTAAAACGGCATTGATAGAGTTTGTACCCACAACATTGACAGCAGGAATGGCAAATTGGTTTGCTTTCGCAATCGCAAAAACTTTTTGCAGATCATTTCCTGTAACAACACCCGGCTTTACAAAATTAAAAATTTTCGCATTCAACATGAAAACGCCTTTTATTTCAATTTTTTATACGCTTTAGGAGCAAAGCCCCTAAAGCTACGCTGCGCTATACACTAAAGCTTGCCTCTTTGAGGCAGAAGTTTAACATATTCGTTACGTAAAGGCTAAATGCCTCTCAATTTAAAAAACAAGATTTTTGCGAAAAGCCTTGCCTTTTTCAAGGTAAGGCTTTCATTTTTGAAGTTATTTAATCGTTACTTTTGCATTTTTTCTAAGAGTTTGTGCTTTGTCAGCTACTTGAATACGGAATTTTTCCATTTTCAAGCCATTTTCAATTTGTGGTTTAACAACATCAAACGTTGCTTTTTCAGCTGGTTTAGTGTCTTCAACGAGGATAACATGGTAACCAAATTGTGTTTGAACAGGCGTTTTAGTGATTTCACCTTTTTTCAATGCAAATGCTGCATCTGAGAAAGGTTTTACCATTTGATTTGCTGCAAACCAACCAAGTTCACCGCCACCTTGACCACTTGGTCCTGTTGATTTAGTCGTAGCAAGCTCAACAAATTTATCATTAAGTTTTTGACCACTAAGACCATCAAGTGCTTTGATAACCTCTTTAGCCTCTTCTTCTGTTTTAACAAGTACGTGTCTTGCTTTCACGGTTGCTGGTTGCATAAATTTGTCAGCATTTTTGTCATAATAATCTTTAACATCTTTTGGATCAACTTTTACTGCATCAAAGATTTTTTTCATCCAGACTTCAAGTGCAAGGTCTGCTTTGATTTTTTTCAAAGCTTCTGCATAATCTTTCTCTTTTTCAACACCACTTTTAAGCGCTTCCGTGGTTAAAAGTTTACGCTCAACAGCTTGCTCAACAATTTTTTGTTTTGCATCTGCTGGAAGTTCCTCAAACTTTGCGCCTTGCATTGCACGCATAAGTACTG
>DBTO01000119.1:5234-5934 GCA_002307095.1 Sulfurospirillum sp. UBA1314 | reverse complement strand
ATAAACTCATGAGTAAAGTACTCGACAATCTTGAAAAAATAGATGCTTCATACATTCAAAACTTCCCAAGTTCTCGTAAAATTTACATCCAAGGCTCACGCGAAGACATTCAAGTCCCGATGCGAGAAATCACGCTCAGTGCGACTTCGCTTCGCGATGGTACTTTTGGGGAAAATCCACCGCTTCATGTGTACGACACTTCAGGCGTTTACACCGATCCCAACGTCAAAATAGACCTCCACAAAGGCTTAGAGCCACTGCGTGCCAAGTGGATCGAAGAGCGAGCTGACACCGAACAACTCGAGGATTTCAACTCCGTTTATTTTCATAAACGCCACGATGACCAAGAGCTCAATGCCCTTCGCTTCCCTAATCTCAAAAAACCACGCCGTGCAATGAGTGGCAAAAACATCACCCAAATGCACTACGCCCGTCAAGGTATCGTCACGCCTGAGATGGAGTATGTCGCCATTCGCGAAAACTGCAACCTTGAAGAGGCACGCAAACACAAACTCTTAGGCGCGCAACACAAAGGCGAGCATTTTGGTGCCAACCTACCAGACGTTTACACCCCAGAATTTGTCCGCCAAGAGATCGCCGCAGGACGCGCGGTACTACCCCTGAATGTCAATCACCCCGAAGCCGAACCGATGATCATCGGACGCAATTTCATGGTCAAGATCAACGCCAACATCGGCAA
>DBTO01000119.1:0-4984 GCA_002307095.1 Sulfurospirillum sp. UBA1314 | reverse complement strand
ATCAACGCCAACATCGGCAACTCCGCGACGACCTCCTCCATCGAAGAAGAGGTCGAGAAGATGCTCTGGTCAACCCGTTGGGGTGGCGACACCGTTATGGACTTATCCACAGGTAAAAACATCCACGAAACCAGAGAGTGGATACTTAGAAACTCCGCCGTGCCGATTGGAACCGTGCCGATTTACCAAGCACTCGAAAAAGTCAATGGCATCGCAGAAGACCTGACGTGGGAAGTATTCCGTGATACCCTCATCGAGCAAGCTGAACAAGGTGTGGACTACTTTACGATTCACGCGGGCGTTCGTCTTGCTTACGTGCCAATGACCGCAAAACGTCTCACAGGCATCGTCTCTCGCGGTGGAAGCATCATGGCAAAATGGTGTCTGCATCATCACAAAGAGAGTTTTTTGTACACTCATTTTGAAGAGATCTGTGACATCATGAAAGCCTACGATGTTGCCTTTTCACTCGGAGATGGCTTGCGCCCCGGTTCACTGTATGATGCCAACGATGAAGCGCAATTTGCCGAGCTTGAAACCTTAGGAGAACTCACCAAAATCGCATGGAAACACGACGTACAAGTGATGATCGAAGGGCCTGGTCACGTGCCAATGCAGATGATCAAAGAGAACATGAACAAAGAGTTAGAGGACTGTTTTGAAGCGCCATTCTATACACTTGGACCCCTAGTTACAGACATCGCTCCGGGGTACGACCACATCACCTCAGCTATTGGCGCGGCGCAAATCGGTTGGTACGGCACAGCGATGCTCTGCTACGTTACCCCAAAAGAACACTTAGGACTACCGAATCGTGAAGACGTCAAAGAAGGCATCATCGCCTACAAAATCGCCGCCCACGCCGCAGACCTAGCAAAGGGCTTTCCGGGTGCGCAAATCCGCGACAACGCGATGAGTAAAGCTCGTTTTGAATTTAGATGGTACGACCAGTTCAACATCGGTTTCGACCCAGACCGCGCTCGTGAATACCACGACAAAACGCTCCCAGTAGAGAGTGCCAAAGTCGCCCACTTCTGCTCCATGTGTGGCCCAAAATTTTGCTCCATGAAAATCTCACAAGATGTTCGTGACTATGCCGCTAAAATCGGCGCTGAAGATGTTACGATAGCCCTAGAAAAGGGCATGGAAGAGCAAGCCAAACACTTTAAAGAAACAGGTGGACAGATTTACCAATAAAACTTTTAGCCCTTGGTTTTCAAGGGCTAAAATTCCTCTTTCTGCGTTACAATACTGCTAAATAAACTTTACATGATGAGGAACAAAATGAAAATAGCAAAGATCTTTTTCTTATTGATTTTAATGACTGTTTCATTATCAGCTTTAGACCTTGTTTTGACTTCTAAAAATATCTACTTGAGCAATATGGGGAATGTTGTACAACTAACATTCAAAGGCAATGCCTCATATCCCATACTTTCACCTGATGAAAAATCAATTGTTTATATAAGAACTGTCCCAAAAAATAGCTATGAATATAAAGGTGAAGACTCTATTCCAACAGAAATTGTTTTAATGGATTTAGAAAGTAAACAAGAAAAAATTATCTTGAAAGAAAAGCCAAGCACAGACCCATACAAAACGTTAAGAGATTTTTCAGAACCCATTTTCTCTTCAGATGGTCAAATAGTATACTTCTTAAGCAATGCATGGGTAACGTCAAGTGCTGTTTACGCACTTGATTTGAAAACTCTAAAAACGCAGTTCATTATTGATGGAAATGACCTTGCTATCATCAAAAGTGGAGATTATAAAAATTACATTATCATAGATAGACATCAATATTTTGTAGATGGTGGTTCATATGATTCTAGTTGGCTAGTTTCCCCCAATGGTAAAGTCATTGGGCAAGTTCGCGACAGAAATTCATATGAACTCTATCAACATGCAAATGAATGAAAAATCATAAGAACGTTACATGTAAAGAGACATCACCCGATATTTCTTCCTTTCCCCAACACTCTTTTGAAAAATAGGGGTCAGGGCTAAACTTTTAACTTTTACGAACATTAGCCCTCTATTTTTTATGAATCAAATTCTAACTAAATTTCATATAAATAGCTTTACATGTAAAGAGACATCACCCGATGTCTCTAGCTTTCTCCAACACTTTTCTGAACTGAAAACTACCACCAAAGGTATTGATGATAAGTCCTGAGACGATCAACACGCAGGCGATGATCTTCAAACTTCCAATAGGTTCGTTGAACACAAAGTAAGAGCCAAGAAGCCCAAATATAGGCACTAAAAGAGATAGTGGTGCTACGCTTGATGCTGGGTATTTGTGCAGGAGTGAATTCCAAACCCAGTACCCCATGAGGGTTGTCGGGTAAACTTGGAAGAGGATGGAAAAGATGGCTCTGCCGTCAAGATTTTCAAAAAAGTTTACAAACACAACGTCGCCTTGTGTGAGGTACGCCAACAAAAACAGAGGAATCGGAGAGAAGATGCTAGAATAAATTAAAAACGAAAAAACCTCTTTCGTTCCCGCTTTTTTGACAAGGACATTGGCGATGCTCCAAGAGATGGCACCCATCAGTACGAAAAAAAGACCTAAGTAAGTCACCGTGCCATCGGTAATACTGATGATAAAAGCAATCCCCACAAGTGCCGTTACAAAGCCTAGTTTTTTATGCAGTTGTATTTTTTCATGCAAAACGATAGCACCTAAAATGACCGTGAAAAAAGCACCCAGTTGCAACACCAACGAGGCAACGCCTGCGGATATACCAAAGTAAATCCCCAAAGAGACCATGCCCCACAAGCCAACACCAAAGATCAACCCGTAACTTGCGATATACACCATCGAAACATTGGGCTTTTTGATAAAAAAAATGAGCGGTATGGCACAGAGCAAAAAGCGAAGCCCTGCGAGCATAAAGGGATTTAAAGAGATGAGCCCTAGCTTGATGATGGAGAAATTAATCCCCCAGATAAACATAATAAAAACCGCCAGCAAGAAATCTTTTTTTTGCATAAAAATATCCAATAGTTTAGAGTTGGTGACATCATAACTGTAAATCAAAATTAATTCTTCACTATTGTTGCTCTAAAAGTTATCTATTTGTGCTCATAAAATGAGTATGTTTTGCTAAAATTCTTACATGTAAGGTGAAAGGATGCGCGGATGCGACGCAAAGAGACCCATATAACACACAGTAAATTAGCCAATGATCTGCTCAACTACATCAATAATCACATCGAAACGCAGATCAACATTGATGATTTAGCAGCTGAGTTTGGGCTGAGTAAATTTCACTTTCACCGCATTTTTAAAGAGCAGACGGGGAGCAATATCTACGAAACCATTCGCTCTGTCAGATTGCAAAAAGCATCCAACCTGCTCATCACGAACAAATACTCAACCATCACGCAAATCGCCAATATGTGCGGTTATAGCTCTCAAACTTCGTTTATTCGTGTGTTTAAAGAGCGCTTTTCCCAAACCCCAAAACTCTGGCGCAATGGCGGATACAAAGCATACTCCAATGCCATTTTAAGTGGCACGTGCAATGCCTTACTCACCCCTACCGACTTTTCGCATTTGGAAGCTAAGATAGTCAAAACCAAACCCAAAAATGTTTACTACATCAGGCAAAAAGGCTACAACCGACAAGCGGCGCAGATATGGCAAAAGATGATGGCGTGGGTCTATACCAATGAGATAGAACAGTATGAACAGATCGCCATTTACCATGACAACCCCATCATTACGCCACTTCACGAGTGTTCTTATGTAGCGTGCATCGCGCCCTTGGATGGCAAGAAGTTGAAAAACACCAGCTTACCTCTATTTGAGATGTACGATGGACTTTGCGCAACATTTGAAGTCGAGGGGCAATACAACGACATGCTCAAACTCATCCAATGGGTTTACCACGAGTGGCTTCCAGAAAGTGGCTATGAAGCGATCACGATTCCCTCGTATACGATCTTTGAAAAGAACCATTTTTTAAGCGATGATGGGCTTTTTAAGTGTACGTACTATCTGCCCGTGCGGTATGTTTAGGCTTTACATGTAAAGCTTTTCACTTCACCCCATGATGCGGATTATCGCCTGTTCGCGCTACCAGCTCGTCCATATTTTCGCCACCGATAAAATAGGCTTTGCCAAACCCAAAGGTTGCTTCGCCGTAAGTCACTTTGAATTCGTAGAGGTTAAAGTCGGTCATTTTTTTGAGGGTTTCGACCATCTTGGCATCAAATTTTTTGGCGAACAGAGCTAAAATTTCCTCAAAACGTTCACTTCCTCGCGCTATTTTTTGGCTGTCACATTGTAAAGAGACACGTTTTCTCGCAAAGAGGTTTTCTGTGTTACTCTCATCTTCCACAAAAAAGAGGGATGCTTTAGGATTTTTTTGAATATTTTTGGCATGTGTGGCGATATCGGAGATATAGACATAAAAACGGTTGGCATCGTAAATATACGGCGCGTACGAAGAAAAAGGAAGGTTGTTTTGATCCAGTGTACCGATGATGGCGGTTTGAATGTTCGCGATAAATTCTTTCATAAATTCTCTTTTTTCTTTCATTCTATCATGCTCTGCCTAAAGCGCCAAGTGGCTCACTTTACCTAACACTTTTTTTTCAAAAAACATTTTACATGTAAAGATTTTTTTGGCGTCATTTGCTTCGCTTAGCAGTATAATTTCATCTTTATCTTATCTCTTCCACACACGTTGTGCTATCAAAGGAAACTGTATGATTTCAAGTCATCTTGGCGTATCTCCGCGCATCGACTCCACTGCGTTTATCGCTCCTAATGCCATGGTGTATGGCAATGTCACCATCGGGGCGAACGCTCGCATCCTGTTTGGAGCGCAAATTATCGCAGAAGGTGGGTCAATTACCATTGGCGATGAGTGTGTTGTCATGGAAAATGCGGTGCTTCGAAGTCTCGACAACCACCCACTCACTATCGCAAACAACTGTCTGATCGGGCCGCACGCGCATGTCGTTGGCTGTC